>JBOGFV010000066.1:0-8482 GCA_050743525.1 Acidimicrobiales bacterium | reverse complement strand
CAATACGAACCGGCCGGTCGTGAGGTCAACCGGATCGGGGTTCGTCACGACTATCGAGTTGACAGGTTGCTTGCTGTCTGCCGCAGAGTTCGCGACCCGGGCCAGGTCCTCGGCCGAGGCGAAGCCGGCCGAGACGACGAGGATCGTGCTGTCCGCGTGCTTGGTGGGCACCGCGGGCCGGAGCGCGTCGACCATCGTCGGCATGATGGTCAGGCCCGTCCGGTTGACCCCGTTCTTGATGCTGGGACCGTGCCCGGATGCCGTCGTTCGCTTCAGCGCGGCCCGCAGGTCCATCGCGTAGCGGTCCTTGCCGAGCACGTTCATCGAAACGGAGACGCCGAGCGTGGCGGCGCAGACAGCGAGCTGTGGCGCCGCCACCAGCCCGGCGTCGTCGCCGGCGAGGGCGAGAACGAGCATCGTGTGCGGTGAGCCGTCACCGATCCCGATTTCTCGCAGCGCCTTCCGGACCCGCCACCGCTCGTTCGAGCTCGGCTCGTAGTGCCCCAACCACTCGGCCCAGTCGCTGGTCTTCGAGCGCCGGGTAGTCGAGAGCGAGAGCACGACGGGGACCCCGACGGCCTCCGCGATCTGGTCGCGTCGCCGGAGCCTCGGGTCACCTCGGTAACGGAGCACGATCAGCACGGAAACGAGGGCGAACCCGATGATCCCACCGATGAGGACGGAGAGGACCGCCCCCACGAAGTTAGGCGGAGACGCCGTGGTTGCCTTCTGGATGACTTCGGTGCCGGCGTTGACCGCGCTCGCGCCGAGTTGGGCCTCCGCGATCTGGCTGTTGAGGTTGTCGAGCTGCAGGGTCGACTGGGACTGCTGCGCCGTGAGCGACGCGAGCAGCGCTGAGTCGGCTTGGCCGGCCGGTGTCGATGAACGCTCCGTGGCGGTCCGCCTGGATGTGGTCTGGATCTCGTTGTCGACCGTGCTGATCTGCCTGGTCAGCTGCTCCGCCTCCGACTGCAGGGAGGCCAGGCCGCTCTCGCCGGTCGCGCTGCCGTTCGTGGTGACGAATTTGACGAGGTCCGAGGCGACGGCGTTCGCCAATCGCTCGGCCTGTCGCGGGGTGTCGCCCGACGCAGTGATCTGCAGGACGTTGGTCGCGGTGCCGTCCGCCTGGACGCGCTGGCGGAGCTGACCGAGCGAGAGCGACGGGTCGACCTTGCTCCCGGCCGGCGCCAGGACCACTGCACTGGTCGCGATCTGGCTGTCGGTGCTCATGTCGTTGCTGATGGTCTGACCGTTCGGGCCGGTCGACGACGATGCCGAACCGGGCAGCAGCACGAGGCTCGAGGCGGAGTATCTCGGGGGGCGTGCGACAGCGAGCACCGATGCGACGATCAGAAAGATCGCGACGACCACGAAGGCGGGTTGACGGTGCCTCCAGATGAGGTTGACGACCCGCTTCACGTCCAGCAGCTGTTCGGTCAATTCGTCCTCTCAGGCGACAGCGGTCTCGATCCGACCGACAATTGGGAGACCGGAGCGGATGATCTGATACATCAGGTAGACGGCCATTTGGCCCACCCGGCCCGGTGGCCGGTCACCGGCACGCCCACCCCGGTCGGGCGATGGCACCGTGGCCGGTGCAGCCCTCCAGGCGTTGCGACAGGGCAGGCTCTAGGAACGGAGCTGCGAAACGGTGCGGCCACGACCAACTGGCCGTCATCAACTTCTTGAGCTAGCCGTCGGCGTCGGCCATCGGGTCCGCGAGACGGCTCGGGAAGGCCTCCAGGTCGCGAGAGGTGGGCAGCACCTGGAACCACAGATGCCCCTCGCAGCCATCGAGTGGGCTGTCCATGACTGAGGTCGTCGTCTCGGAGCACCCAAAGTTCTGCCGGGCCCGAAGCGAGACGCGGCGGAGCGCGGCCAGGAACGCCCCACGGGCGCGGCTGTCGAGCTCGGACAGCGAGTGGATGTGCGTGGTCGGGGCGACGCCGATGGCCCGGATCTTCGTAAGGAAGAACACGACCGCGCTCTTGTCGTGGTAGACGGCCGCGAACTCGTTCGTCGGCGGCGAGCTGATCACCTCGTTACCCAGACTGCAGAGGTGACAGTCGGCAAGCGACGTGCGAACGATGGCCTGGGTCGCCGTTGACCTCATGGGATCGATGGCTCCCCGTCCCTGGTGTGGTCGATCCTCGGAATCGGTCGAGTCGACAGACGGCTATCGACAAAGAGACCGCGGGTGAGCGCCACGATCCCTCTTCGACGACGTTGTCGCATTCGCCACGATTCCCATTCGCGGAGATCCCTCCATAGAGCTCCGGGGAGATGAGGGACTTGCAGGGCCGGTGATACCGAAGACTCCCAGCCCAGAGGTATCAAGCACGCTGCGGTGCCGCCCATGGGGTCCCCGATTTGACCCCGGCTCGGCCGTATCAAGCGACCTCCCGTGTGCTCCGTCAGTGCACCGGGCCACAACGTCCCGGCAGCCGTCCATCTACGCATCGGAGAGCGCAACCTTGGTGGCTTCAGACGCCCGAACCATCACGTCCGTCGGGTTCGTCCCAGGGGCGGGTGTCGAGGGTTCCGCAACGAGGCTCGACGAACCGGTCGAAGGGACGCGTGCGACATCGCTCGTCGCGGCCGAGACCTCCGGTGTCGCGGCGTCGTCGTGGCTCCGGATCCGACTTTTCGCCTTCGACCTGTTGTCTGTGTTGGTCGCGTGGTTCGTTGTCTGCCTGCCGTTGGATCACGGCTACGGGATCCTGGGCGAGCTCTCGCGCAGCAGCCTGGCGGCGGGGACCACGCTCATCGCCATGCGCGCCCTCGGCCTGTACCGCTCACGGGTATGCGCGAAGTGGAGCCGGGAGGCCGTCCGTCTCGTGGGGGCGTCACTCGTCGGTGGGCTGGCGTTCGTGGCGTTCGAACAGTCGCTCCACGGCCGTGGGCCAGAGGTTGGGCTCATCAGCGGGGCGGTCTGCCTGGCGTCGGCAACCCTCTTCAGAGGTCACTACCGACGCTGGCTCAGCGTCCGCCGAGCGCACGGGCAGTTCCTGCGCAACGTCGTGCTCATCGGATCGAACGACGACTCGATGATCCTCTGGACGATGCTCACCTCCGAGCCTGAGCTCGGCTACCGGATCGCTGCGGTGATCGGCGACGCGCAAGAGCCCCGTCCCTGGGACGGGCTCCCCAGGAGTGCGACGCCGACCGACCTGCCCCAGCTGGCCGCCGCGACGCAGGCCAGCGGGGTCCTGATCGTGGCGAATGCGGTCTCGAGCAAGGAGCTGGCCTGGATCATCGCCCTGTCGACCGCCTACGGGCTCCACATACAGATCTGGTCCGGTCTCTACGGGGTCGGGAGCCCGAGGCTCCGCGAGGTCCCGATCTCGGGGGAGCCCTTCTATTACGTCGAGCAGCACCGCACCTACCAGTGGCAGCTGTGGGCGAAGCGCACCATCGACGTGGTCGCGTCCGGGCTCGTCCTCCTGCTCGCCATCCCGGCGCTGGTTCTGGCGGCGGCGGCCATCAAGCTCGAGCGTGGTGGGCCGGTCTTGCACCGCCAGCGTCGCGTCGGGCTCAACGGCGACCTGTTCACCATCTACAAGCTGCGCACGATGTTCGTCGGCTCGGAGCAGACGGTGGACGAGCTCCAGGCGCTCAACCAGCGGAAGGACGGGCCGCTCTACAAGAGCGCCAGCGATCCGCGGGTGACCAAGGTCGGACGGCTCCTCCGCCCCCTCAGCCTCGACGAACTACCCCAGCTCTGGAACGTGTTCCGAGGCTCGATGAGCCTCGTCGGGCCGCGGCCAGCACTGCCGCACGAGGTCGCGCAGTTCGACGAGGAGCTGCACCGTCGTCACACGATGCGTCCCGGGATCACCGGGCTGTGGCAGGCCAGGGCACGCGAAAACCCCTCGTTCAACGCGTACCGCCGCCTCGACCTCCACTACGTCGACAACTGGTCGCTCCGCCTCGACCTCATGATCCTGCTGGTGACGGTTCCGACCGTGCTCAGCCAGGCGATTCAGGGGGTTCGCCGGTCCCGGGCGCGCCGACACGGAACCCACCCCTCCCTGCAACGCCAGTAGCGCCGCGGGACTCCTCGATATCGTCCGTCCTCAGACCCATTTCCCCAATATCGGGGATGACCCACCGCGCGTATTCGTTAACAATCTCCGTGATACCCGGGGGCGTGCCCCCATTCGATGGGAGGTCGCCCACCTCGGCGCCCTTCCAGAGCGCTCGGTCGGACGCAATAGCTGCCTGCGATCGGTGGGAGAGCCATGGCCATGCCCGTACAGACTTCGTCACGCGCCCGGACGGCGCCCCCGCCACCCTTGCACGCGCGGGCCGAGCCACTGCTCACCGAGCTGCGCGCGTCGGTCGAGGACCGGGAGCTAGCGCTGATCGTCGTAGCCGCGGCACGAGGCGATGAGACGTCGTGGACCCATCTCTGCCATCGCTTCGGAAACATGATCAACGCGATCGCGCGGAGCTGCCGATTGGGTGAAGCGGATGTCGGCGAGGTGTTTCAAACCACCTGGCTGCGACTCGTCGAGAACATCGACCGGATCGAACAACCGGAGCGAGTTGGGGCGTGGTTGGCCACAACCGCCCGGCGCGAGAGCCTGCGCCTCGTGCGCAGCCGGGCGCGGTTCACCTTCGACGGCGAATCCTTCGAGGTCCTTGCCGACCCGGACGGGCCGAGTCCCGACGCCGGCCTCCTAACCGAGGAACGGGCGACGGCAATGCGCGCCGCGTATGCCCGACTCCCCTTGCGCTGCCAGCGGCTGCTTGGGCTCCTCTCCGCCGACGACTCGCCGTCCTACAAGGACATCTCCGAGCTGCTCGACATGCCAATTGGGAGCATCGGTCCGACGAGGGGACGGTGCCTCGAACACCTCCGGCGGATCCTCCTTGAGGTCGCGCCCGAGACGTAGTGGCCGGCCTGACTCTGAGGAGAACGACCGAAGGAAAGGACCCTCCGAACTCGATCAAGTCGCCGCATCGGGCTTCTCTTCTCTCAAACGAGCTGATGCCGTCCGTCCTGGCGAGCGGTCCGGTCGTCCGAGCGCTTGTGCACCCCCGGCGGTCGAGAAGGCTCACGCCGGCCGGCGCGCCGGTTCAGATGATCGGCGGGGGTTGTCGGAGGGCCCGGCATCACGATTGACGGGTGGTAGACGCCCAGCGGCAGCACGAGGGCTGGCGGCAGCGGGTGGACGATCACAGGAACACCATGTCGTCGTGGCCGCCGTCGGCCAGGTCGACGAAGCACCGTCACCGAACGCCGAGGCCCCCGAAGGCGGCCGGGACCGCCAACGCAATCGCAAGGGCGAAGACCCCGGGGATCATTCGCTTCATGGTTCCTCTCTGGACCAGCCAACCTGGCCAGACGGGCGGAGCGTGGCGGGCATGAACGTGGCGCCCCGGCTCGAGAGGGGCCATCCTGAGCCTGGCTAACGGCCCTTCCATTCCGGCTCTCGGCCCTCGCGGAAGGCGCGGCCACCCTCACGGGCGTCCTCGGTGGTCCCGGTGACCTTGCGCATGGTCTCACCGAACCGAATTGCCTCGGTGTCGGTCAGGGTGCGGGCCCGCACCGCCATCTCCTTCACCGTCCGGGCGGCCAGCGGGGCGGCCGCCAGCAGCCGGCCGGCCAAGGACCGGGCCTCCTCCATGAGCGAGTCGTGCTCGACCACCCAGCCCGCCAGGCCAATCTCGTGGGCCCGCGTCGCGCTGATCCGGTCGCCGGTAAGCAGGATCTCCATCGCGTACTGCCAGTTGAGGCGCTGGGGCAAGCGGATGGCGCCCACGATGGTCGGGACGCCGAGGCGTACCTCGGGCATCCCGAACTCGGCCCGGTCGCTCGCGATGACGAAGTCGCACCAGGTCACAAGGGTGAGGCCATAGCCGAGGCACAGGCCATTCACGGCCGCGATGACGGGCTTGAAGATCTCCCAGCCGCTCTCGAACGAGTTGACGGTCGGCTTCTCCCAGAAGGTGCCCGGGAACTCGCCGGTCGAGTTGCCGCCCCCGCCCCGCACGTCGGCCCCGACGCAGAAGGCCCGCCCGTTGCCGGTCACGATCGCGACCCAGGCGTCCTCCTCGTCCCGGAAGCGGGCGAAGGCGTCGTTGAGGTCCCGGCGCAGCTCCCCGTTGATCGCGTTGAGGGCCTCGGGCCGGTTGTAGGTGATGGTGGCCACGTGACCGTCGAGCTCGAAGGTGACCAGGGGTGCCATGGCCGCGAGTATGCCCCGGCCTCCCCCAAGCCGCCTACGGCCGGGCGGTGCGCCTGAGCGTGTTGCGATCGGCGTGGGCGAACCGCTCGTCCATCATGGCCATCTTGAGCATGGTCCGCTCGTCGTAGGACCAGGAGTCCTCTCGTGGACGGTGACCGTCACCCGTAGTGCCTCGAGGAGGCCCGCTCGCTCAGGTACCCGTTCTCGCCGATGGCGTAGCGGGCGTGGCCGGCCTCGGCCTCGGCCTCGAGGGTGAACTGGGTGGCATCGGCGGTGGTCAGGCCGCCGGCCAGCACCGTGATCCCCCGGGGCACCACGAAGCCTCGGACCACCTCGCCGGCGGCGCCGTCCCACCGCCAGTAACCGACCTCGGTGTGGAACGGGTTGTCCTCGCTCCCACGCCACATTGCGGTCTTGTAGTCGAGGCCGTACAGGGCCTGGCGCCCGTTCTGGACCGGCCGAACGGCTTGAAGCTGAGCTTCTCCCGGTACGGGGTCTGGACGACCTCACCGCGGGAGTTCGAGTAGGCGCTGTCGAGCCCGCCCTCGCCCTCCCACTCGCCGGCCAGTGGCCCGAGCGGAACCCACTCCTCGTACATGGAACTTCTCAGGGGACGGTGAAGATCTCGGGGCCGTCGTCGGTGACGGCGATGGTGTGCTCGAAGTGGGCCGACAGCGAGCCGTCGGCGGTCATCACGCTCCACTGGTCGTCGAGCAGCTTGGTGCCGGGCTTGCCGACGTTCACCATCGGCTCGACGGCGAACACCATCCCGGACTTGAGGGTCGGCCCGGGGGTGCCGGGCCAGTAGTTGGGGACCTGGGGCTGCTCGTGCATGGCGGTGCCGATGGCGTGGCCGACGTACTCGCGCACCACCGAGAAGCCGGCGCCCTCGGCGACCTTCTGGACGGCCCGACCGATCTCGTGGAGCCGGTTGCCTGCCACCATCTGGTCGATGCCGGCGAAGAGGGAGGCCTCGGTGACCTCGAGCAGGCGCCGGGCCTCGGCCGACACCTCGCCGATCGCCATCGTGAAGGCGGCGTCGCCGTGGTAGCCCTCGATGATCGCCCCGCAGTCGATCGAGACGATGTCGCCCTCCTCGAGCACCTCGTCACCCGGGATGCCGTGGACGATCTTGTCGTTGACCGACGTGCAGATCACCGCCGGGAAGGGCGGGTGCCCGTAGTTGAGGAAGTTGGAGCGGGCGCCCCGGCGCTCGAGCACCTCGCGGGCCGCCCGGTCAAGCGCCTCGGTGGTGACGCCGGGCTTGGCCACCACCCTGGTGACCTCGTGCATCTCGGCCACCACCCGGCCGGCCCGACGCATCTTGGCCAGCTCGTCCTGGTTGCGGCGCATCAGTCGCTCTCCGACATCGGGCGGCCCTGGCCGGCCAGCGCCGTGTCGATGGCCCGGATGGACCGGCGGGTCACCACGTCGGAGGAGCCGGTGCCGTTGACCGAGACGAGGAGGCCGGCCTTCCCGTAGTACTCGAGCAAGGGCGCGGTCTGGCGCCGGTACAGCTCGAGGCGCCGGCCGATCGCCTCCTCGGTGTCGTCCTCCCGCTGCACCACCTCGCCGCCGCAGACGTCGCAGATCCCCCGGATGCCCGGGGGCGCCGACACCGAGTAGTTGGTCCCGCAGTCCACGCACACCCGGCGGGCGGCCAGCCGCCGGAGCACCACCTGGGTCGGGACCTCGAGGTCGATGACCAGGTCCAGCGCGTCCGGTTCGACCAGGTCATCGAGCCGCTCGGCCTGTTTGATGGTCCGCGGGGCCCCGTCGAGCACGAAGCCCCGGGAGCTGGCGTCGGGCTGGGCCAGCCGCTGGCCGACCATCTCCATGATCAGCTCGTCGGGGACGAGCTCGCCCTGGTCCATGAGGGTCTGGGCCCGGAGCCCGAGCGAGGTGCGGGACTTGACGGCGGCACGGAGCATGTCGCCGGTCGAGACGTGCGGCACCACGTAGTGGTGGGAGATCCGAACGCATTGCGTTCCCTTGCCGGCCCCCTGTTTGCCGAGGACCACGAGCCTGACGCCGGAGACCACGTGGTGCTTACTTGAGGAAGCCTTCGTAGTTCCGCATCATGAGCTGGCTGTCGATCTGGCGCATCGTTGTGAGCGCCACCCCCACCGAGATAAGGAGCGTCGTCCCGTAGAAGGGGAAGCGGTTCAATGTCCACACCGCCATGATGATCGACGGGATCACCGCGACCGCGGCGAGGAAGAGCGCCCCGGGGACGGTGATCCGGTTCAGGATGTGGGCGAAGTATCGCTCGGTGGGCGGTCCGGGCC
>JBOGFV010000065.1:0-15781 GCA_050743525.1 Acidimicrobiales bacterium | reverse complement strand
GTCCAGGGGCGCCACCCAGTCCTGACGGGCCACAATGGGGCGGTGAAACGCGTGGTCCGCGCCCTCGTGCAGCCGTCCCGGAGGCTGGCCCGGCCGGCCGTCGGGCCGCTGAAGCGCCGCATCGTCTTCTGGGCCAATGAGGGCGCCGACGCTCGCTTCGAGCATGTCGAGCGACTCCTCGGGGAGACCCGGGCCGACGTGGAGGGGCTGGAGCGCTACGTCCCCGCCATCCTCAACTCGATCGCGGCCCAGAACGCCACCAACCGGGCCAACGTCCGGTCCCAGGAGGAGTTGGCCCATCTCGTCACCGCGGTCCTCGAGCGGTTCCAGATGGTCCGCAACGAGCTGCTCCGGCAGGGCGGGGACGGGTTCGGCGCGCTCTTCGAGCCCAAGGTCGTTCGGCCCGACCGGCTCCCGCCCCCCGGGAGCATCCGCCTCGCCCTGGGCGATGCGCTCGTCGGGTCGCCCGACCACCTCAGAGTGGACGCCCAAGCCCTGGAGGGCACCGACGTGCTCGCCCATCCGACCAACCTGCCCTTCGACCCGGCGTCGGTGGCCGAGATCCGGGCGACCCACGTGCTGGAGCGCTACACCCCCCGGGAAGCCAGGCTGGCCCTCCTCCCCCACTGGACCTCGCTGCTCGAGCCCGGCGGGACCCTGGCCGTGGTGGTCTGGGACTCCGAGCGGACGGTCCGCGACTACATCAGCGGGTCGCTGTCGTTCGACGACCTCCGGGACGCCACCTTCGGTCGCGGCGACGACGATGCCGCCGTCCGGTTCACCATGTTCGACCGCCGCTCGGTGGTGCGGCTGCTGAGCGAGGCCGGGCTCGAGGACGTCTCGGTCCGGACCGACCCGACCGGGACGAGCCGCGACCTCGAGGTGGCCGGGCGCAAGCCCGCGCCGACCTAGTCCGCTGCCCATGGGCCCCCTGCGGTTCTCGGTCGTCATCAACACCGACAACCGGGCCGCCAGCCTCGCCCTCACCCTCCAGGCGCTCCGCCACCTGGACCATCGCGCGTTCGAGGTCATCGTGGTGCGAGGGCCGACTCCGGACGCGACCGACGAGGTGGTGGCGCGCCACGGCGGCGTCGTGAAGCTCGGCCGGTGCCCGGAGCGCAACCTGTCGATGTCGCGCAACATCGGCATCGCCATGGCCACGGGCGACGTCGTGGCCTTCATCGACGACGACGCCTACCCCGACCCGGCCTGGCTCGATCGGCTGGAAGACGCCTTCGGGGACCCCGAGGTGGTCGGGGTCGGCGGCCCGGTGTGGGACTGGAGCGGGGCCCGCCTCCAGGTCCTGCACTCCTGGGCCAACCGGCTCGGCGACGTCTGGGTCGACGTGGACTGGGGGGTCGACCAGAGCTACCTGCTGGCCCGGCCCGGGACCTCGAGCTTCACCTACCCGATCGGGACCAACGCCTCGTTCCTCCGGCATCGGCTGGTCGAGCTGGGCGGGTTCGACGAGCAATTCGACTACGGGTGGGACGAGGTCGACCTCTGCCACCGGTTCATCGACGGTGGGTGGGTGATCCGGATCGTCGAGGACGCGTTCGTGTACCACAAGTCGCGGCCCAGCGCGATCCGGGGCGAGAACCGCGCCACCCACAACATGGGGGTGCTCCTCAAGAACAAGGCCTACTACACGTTCAAGCACGGCTGGGGGGTCGTGCCGCTGGCCGAGATCGCCGACTCGCTGTCCGGCTATGCCCAGCACTACCGGGACGAGATCGGCGAGAACGTGGAGAAGGGACTCCTCACCCCGGCGGACCTCGACCAGTACGAGGCCGACGTGGTGGCCGGCTTCGACCTGGGCCAGGCCCGGTGGGCCGAGGGGATCGACCGGCGGCGGCCCGCGGCCTGGTTCTCCGAGCGAGAGCGGCCCTTCGCCCCGTTCCCGGCCCTGCGGGCGCGGGCGGACAAGCTCCACCTCTGCTTCTTCACGGTCGAGTACCCGCCCGAACCCGTCAACGGGATCGGCCGGGTCGTCCACGAGCTGGCCACCGGGCTCGGCCGGCGCGGCCACGAGGTCCATGTGCTGACCCGCGGCGCCGATCTTGACCGCATCGACTTCGAGGACGACGTCTGGGTGCACCGGCTGGTGACCCGGTCCCACCCGCTTCCCGAGGGCCTCGACGTGACCGCGGGCCTCTGGAACTACGCCGCGACCCTGCGCGACGAGGCGCTCCGGATCCACGCCTCCCGCCCACTCGATTTGGTCCAGGCGCCCAACTGGAGCACCGAGGGCATCGCGGTCCTGGCCGACGGCCGGCTCCCACTGGTGGTCGGGCTCTACAGCCCGCTCGCCACCGTGGCCGACCTCGACTCCCCGCTGGCCGCCGGTCGGGCCGGCGGGGACCCCGAGGTGCCGACCCTGATCGAGCTGGAGCGGCTGACCTACCGGCAGGCCCCGCACTTCCTGGCCTGCGGCCCGGCCATCGTCGAGGAGATCGAGCGCGCCTACGACGTCGCCCTGGGTGACCGGGTCGGCTTCGTCCCCCACGGCATCGCTGACCGGGCCGGCACGGTCGAGCCGGAGACCTGGCCGGGCCGGGTGAGCGTGCTCTTCGTCGGTCGCCTCGAGGACCGCAAGGGGATCGACACCTTGCTCGCGGCGGTGCCCGAGCTCGTGGGCCGCCATCCTGAGATCGGCTTCACCATCGCCGGCGAGGACAGCCGTCCGATGACCGACGGCCTCACGCACCGGCAGCGCTTCGAGGCGTCGGCGGCGGGGGCCGCAGTCGCCGACCACGTCCGCTTCATCGGCCGGGTCGACGACGACCGCCTCTACGCGCTCTACGCCGGCTGCGACATCTTCGTCGCCCCCTCCCGGTTCGAGTCGTTCGGCCTGATCCTGGTGGAGGCGATGATGTTCGCCAAGCCGGTCGTGGCGGCCCACAACGGCGGCATGGCCGAGATCGTCATGGAAGGCGAGACGGGGGTGCTGTTCCCGACCGGCGACGCGACGGCGCTGGCCGACGCCATCGGCTCGCTCGTCGGTTCACCCGAGCGGCGCAACCGACTCGGCGGGTCCGGGCGGGCTCGGTTCGAGCGTCTCTACCGGAACGACGCGATGGTCGAGGGGGTCAACCGCTACTTCGACTCGATCCTCGGCCGGTCGACGACCTCGGTCACCCGAACGGCCAGGCCCGCGCCGATCCCGGAGACCCCTCCGCCTGCCCAGCCACGGATCGAGCCCGTGTCCAAGCCCGCTCCCCAACCGAGCCCGATCACCGAACGCGGGGCGACCGCCCCCGGCTTGACCGGGCCGCCGCGCGACCTCCTCGATCGGCTGCGGTGCCCGCGGTGCGGCTCGCCGGTCGATGTCGTCGCCCATGCGAGCACCCCGAGCGGTCAGGTGAAGACCGGGCGGGTGGACTGCCGGGGTGCCGATGGCACGGTCGGGACGATCGAGCACTTCAAGCTGGACCTCCTCCCCGACGGACCACCGGCCCCCGGTCCGCGCTCTCCGTTGGCGCTGGCCGAGGTCGGCGAGCGCCGGATCCCCGTCGGCTCGCCCGAGGTTGGGCGAGAGGGAACCTGGGTCTCGGGCGGACCGGACTCGGTGGTCTCCCCCGGCGTGGTCGGTGACTCGCTGCTCCTCGAGGCGGAGTGCACCGACGTGATCATCCGGATGCGACGCCAGCCGACCGGCGGCATCGCCGACGTCACGCTCGACGGGGTCCTCGCGACCACGGTCGACCTCTACCAGCCCGAGGGGTCGCAGAACCTGGCGGTGCGGGTCGCCTCCGACCTGCCGCTCGCCCGACGAGAGATCGCGGTGCGGGTGCGGGGGCAGGCCCATCCCGACGCGCTGGAGAGGTACGTCTCGGTCGAGGAGTTCGTCCTCTACGGCCCCTGCGGGGAGCGCAGCGGCTTCGGTCCCCCGGTCCCGATCAACCGGGGCAACCCCTACAGCCCGTACCTGGACAGGTGGCTGGCCACGATCCCGGCGGGCGAGCCGGTCCTCGAGTTCGGCGGGGGCGACCGGCGCTTGTGCAAGCCCGGGCGGCTCAACCTCGAGTACCTGAAGTTCGAGCTGGCCGACGGCTACGCCGACATCCACTCGATCCCCTTCGCCGACGACACCTTCGCGGCGACCTGGAGCCAGGCGGTCTTCGAGCACATCGACGACCCGTTCAAGGCGGCGGCCGAGCTGGTCCGGGTCACCCGGCCCGGCGGCCTGGTCATGACCGAGGTGGCGTTCATGCAGCCGCTGCACGCCGTGCCCTACCACTTCTTCAACATGACCACCTGGGGCGTCCAGCGGCTCTTCGAGGGCTGCGAGGTCCTCGAGTGCGACTGGTTCGGCGACCTGTCGGTGACGGTCGAGTGGCTCACGCGGGCCGCCGGGCTCCCGGCCAGGGTCGATGCGGCCGAGCTCGACGCGCTCGTCGAGCGGTTCCGCTCCTACGACGGCCTGGTCTCCCACGAGGAGCTCCGCGCGGTGGCGTCGGCCGTCTATCTGATCGCGCGCAAGCCGGCGTAGCTCCAAGCCGAAGCGGCGTCCGGAACGGTCAGCCCGTCCCTCCGGGCCCGGAGGCCCCGGAGGCCCCGGAGGCCCCGGAGGGACGACCAACCAAGCCCGCTACCCGACGGCGGCCTGCAGCGCGCTCAGCACCGCGTCGTCGACGGCCAACGGTCCCCCGAACACGTAGCCCTGCGATCCGGTGGCCAGGCTGGCCAGGTAGGGCGTGATCTGGGAAGGCAGGGGGACGTCGGGATTCACCAGCAGCAACGCACCGGAGCGACCGCCGGTCGCCATGAACACCCCGCCGCCCAGCGCGTCGGGGAATGACGCCGCGGTGGCGGCCCCGAATATCGCGGCCCCCGGGAAGAACGTCGAGGCGACCGCTGCCGAGGTCGCGTAGAGGTCGGCTCCGAAGACGGCGGTTGCCCCGGGGTCGGCGCCGGCGGCCGCCAGCGGGCCCCCGATCGCGACGCGGGCGTCACTCGAGTGGGAGTAGATGTACAGGCCCGTGGCCGCCGATTGCGACGACCCGTTGGTGAGCAGGATCGCGGCATGGCTCTTGATCGCCGCCGGCACCGCCGACAGGGCGTCGAAGAAGCTGAGCCCGGTGGCCTCGAAGACCGTCGACGGGTTCCCCATCTGCTGAGCGATGAGGACGGCCGTCTGGAACTCGTCGGCGCCGCCCAGCCGGACCACGTGATAGCCGAGGCCGGTGAGGGTCGCGTCGATGCTGGGGCTCAGGGCGAGGTTGCCGCCCAGGATGTACACGTTCCCGCCCGCCGGCAGCACCCGCTGGATCTCGGCCTGGACACGGGGGTCGAGCGAAGCGCTGATCGGGGCGCCCGCCGTGATCAGCATCGGCCCGTTCACGAGCGCCGCCAGCGGTCCGCCGGCCAGGGCGTCGGAGAAGAAGTCGTTCCGGGCGAGCACCACTCCCCCGGCCGACCCATTGGTCAAGAACTCGGCCTGGGAGGTCGCGATGGACGTCCCGATGGCGTCGGTCCCCGAGATCCGGATGAGCGGCGGGGTGGCGTTCCCAACGGTCACGTGGGGCGAGGTCCCCAACGCGGTGAGCGTCCCGGTTGAGGTCGTCTTCTCGGTGGTCGTGAAGGTCGAGACCTGTGCGCTGGACGGCGCGGTCGATCCGGTGCTCGACGAGGCCTTGGAGCCGTACACGATGGTGCACGTGGCGTTCGGACCGAGGGTGACCCCGGTCACCTGGATCGTCGAAGTGGAGATGGCGACGGTCCCGCACGTCGACGTCGTATAGCCGGTGCCACCGGGCGTGGTCGTCGGCGTCGACCAGCCGGCCGGGACCGTCACCGTGATCTCGCCACCGGATACCCCGCTGGAGTTCGCGGTGTAGGTGAAGGTGAGCGTGTTCCCGGTCGAGGCGAGACCGACCGTGGCGGGAGACACGGTCATGGTCCCGGTCCCATCGGCCAAGGTCCCGACCGTCACGGTGGGTGAGGAGGCGATCGCGACCAGGCCAGTGCCGCCGTCGGAGTTCTGCAGGGTCGTGAACTGGTACGCGCCGTTGGTCGCAGGGGCGGTGGCACCCGCCCCGCCGCCGGCCGTGCTGCCGTAGACGACGGTGCACGTAGCTAGGCCGAAAAGAGTCACCCCGGTGATGTTGATGTTGAGGCCGCTCACCCCAAGCGAACCACCACAGGTGGTGGTGATGGAGCCGGGGTCGCTGGAGCTGACGCTTGGCGCCGTCCACCCCGTAGGTACCGAGATCGTGATGGCCCCACCGTTCATACCCTCGGCCGCCGCCGTGTAGGTGAAGGTCAGCGTGACGTGGGTGGCCGAGGCTCCCTCCGTGCTGGGGGCAACGGTCATGGTCCCTTGCCCCGGACCCTCCACCGAGACCGTCGGTGATGCGCCGAGCGCCGTCAGCGTTCCGCCCGCAGTGTCCTTCTCACTGGTGGCAAAGGTGGAGACGATGGGGGCGCCCGGGGCGTTGGCTCCCGGGCCCCCGCCGGTCGTGTCCCCGTAGGTGACGGTGCACATGGCGCCTGGGAGCAGGCTGGGAAGGGTCACCTGGATCGTCGAACCGGAGCTGGTGACGAGCCCACAACCCGCGGTGGTGTATCCCGCCGCCGTACTCGTGGTGGCGGTCGGGACAGACCAACCCGCCGGCACCACCACCGTGAGCTCACCGTTAGTGATACTGACCGCCGCCTTGTACGTGAACACGAGGGTGTTGCCCGACGAGCTCACCGTGGCGAAGGTCGGGCTGACCGTCATGGTCCCGGTGCCGTCGGCCGCACCGGCCGGGAGGGCCGCCGTGAGCGACAGCGCCATGACCACCGCACCAACCGATCCGCCGACCAAAAGCCTCTTCGCCAGAGCTCTCATCTGCCACGCCTCCTCGTCGGTGGGGGACCCTTCGAACGGTCATGCCACGATACAAGCGCGCCCGGTCCCGGGCCACCGGTAGCGGCCCGAGGCAATACCCGGTCCGAGGGGGCTCGAAGGGGGCCCAGCTCCGCCCGGCTCCGGTGGTCAGTCGACGCCGGCCAATTGGTGGCGCCGCTTCGTTATGGCTCGGTCCAGCTCCGGGCCCCGACCGGCCGGAGATCCGAGCGCGAGGTCCTCGAAGAGGGAGAGGAACCGGCGCTCGAAGTTCGCCGCCGAGTAGTCCCCCAGATGCCGACGCACGGCCGCGCTCCATCCTTCGGCCGTCATCGGTCCCTGCGCCGTCGGCACGGTCGCCTCCCCCCCCGAGCGAAGCGAGTCGATCGCGTTGGCCAGCTCGAGCACGGCGTCGCCGAGCGCTCCGACATCGCCGGTCGGCACGAGCAGGCCGAGCCCACCGACGATGTTCGGCAGGTTGCCGGCGGCGTAGGCGACGACGAAGCGCCCGAACCCGAGGGCCTCGACGACGGGGACGCAATAGCCCTCGTGGTACGAAGGGATCACCAGCGCATCGGAGCGTCCGAACAGCCCGGCCATGGCCGCGTCGTCGGGGGCGAGCACCAGCTCGACCTGGTCGGGATTGGACTCGGCCAGCCCGGTCGCCGCCTCCAGGAGCGCGGCATCGGAGAACCGGGGGTCCCCGGCCAGGGTCACGTGGAAGCGGCCGGGGTGATCGGTGACCAACCGGGTGGTCAGCTCCACCATGTCGGCGATCCCCTTGGCCCGGACGAACCGGCCGAGGTAGAGGAGCCGGATGGGGCCCCTTCCCTCGGCCAGGGGCGGCACGGGACCGATGGGCACGATCGCCGGGGGGAGGTGGAGGACCGAGATCGCCTCCTCGGGCACCCCGGCCGAGCGGGCCATCTCGACGTTCAGCTCGCTCACGCACGCGACGCGGGTGGCCCGGACCAGGTTCCGGCGCTGGGCGTGCGAGCGCTCGACGGCCAGGCGGGCCGGCGGCACGTCGACCAGCGCGGCGGGGGTCGAGTTGTGCTCGATGGCCAGGATCGGGCGGTCCAGCTCGACGAGGTACACCGAGTCGAAAAGCTCGTAGTACATGCCCTCCTCGTAGATGTGCAGGTCCGCCTCCCAGAACTCCGGGCGGGCCAGCAGCTTGGCCACCGAGGGGCAGCACACGAACTCGGGCTCCTGGTCCTCGATCGACTGCGCGAACACCGTCACGTCGATGGGCGCCCCGAGCGCGATGAGCCGGCGCAGGGCCGCGAGCTTGTGCAGGAGGCTCCAGGACACCGCATCGCGCCGGACCACGATGCCCGAGTACATCGCGACCTTGAGGTGCCGCCCCTCGCCGGTGCCCGACGATGGCCCCCCGGGTCCCGCAGCCTCGGTCATGCAGCGGGCCCGGTGCCCCGCACGCCCACGACCTCCATCTCGTAACACATGCCGTTGCGCCGGGCGAAGGCCCGCATCGCCACGTCGCGCAGGCCCGCCTCCTCGAGGAGCGCCTTCAAGGTGGCCTGGGAGTACCCGTTGTAGTGGAAGTCGCCCTCGTACTCCTGCGCGCCGTAGGTGACCTCGCGCAGCTCGTCGAACTCCATCCGTCCGGCGACGTACTCGGCGATCATCGTCTCCATGTCGGGCACGACCGCCACGAAGATCCCCCCGGCCCCGAGCAGCGACACCCAGTAGGGCAGGAGCGCCGCCCGGAGCTGCTCGACGGGGAAGTGCTCCAGCACGTGGGCCGAGTAGATCTCGGTGACCGAGCCCTTCTCGAAGGGCAGATTGGCGATGTCGGCGATGACGTCGATGCCATCGAGCTCCCTGGCGTCGACGTTCAGGTAGTCCGACCTGCCGACGTGGCCGGCCCCGAGGTTGAGCCGGATCGCCCCGTGCATCCGGTCGACCTTGTCCGGGTCGAGGACCCGGCTTTCCACGCCGCCGCCCTCATCGTCGGTGCGACGGCCGTAGCGGAGCTCGAAGAGGACCTCCTTGCGCACGAACTCGACGCGCCGGGCGAGCTCGTCCAACGCGTTGGCCAGCTCCCGTTCCCCCGCTCCCGGGCTCACCGACGCCAGCGCGATGGGGATGGCGCGGTTCAGCCCGTCGAGCTCGGCCGCCATGACGTCGATCCGGCCGGTGAGCTCGCCCAGCCGTTGGTCGGTGCGACGGTCCACGCGGCGCAGGATCGGGCCCACGATCGCCCGCATCGGTGCCCTCAGAAGCTGCTTCAACCCCATCGAACGGCCTCCCCGAGCGGCACCCGGTCGCGGGGTCGCCACCTGGGGCTCTCGGGCAGCGCGGACATTACCATTCGGCGGATTTCGGACATCTGGGTGCAACGTTGGTGATCCGGCGCGAAACCCGCGGGCTCGAGGACGCCACGAATGCCCGAGGCTCGAAAGGGCTCGATGGTAAGGTCGGTCGCCCCCGAGGCCAGTCGCCTCGGCCATCGCACCGAAGACCTCCCGGGAGGACCCCCCATGGCCCGAGGATCGCGATTCGTGACCGCCCTGCTGGTCGCGGTGGCGCTCGCCGGCGCAGTCAACGTCGTCCTGACCTCGGTCGCCTCAGGTCCGGCGGCGGCGGCCCTGCCCGGCACGGCCATGCCGCTCCAGGAGTTCGTCAACGACGGGGCCTTCGGCCGGGCCTGGAACGACTACAACGACACCTCGGCGTCGGCCGGCCCGATCATCGATGGGCGGCCGAGCCCGATCGAGTACGGCCTCACCGCCACGGTCCACATCTACGCCCGGGCCAACAACGGCGATCTGACCGAGTTCATCAACGACGGGGCCGCCCACCGGCTCTGGAACTCCTACGACATCACCCGGCTGACCCACGGCCCCACCATCTCGGCCGACCCCGACGCCACCTTCTACGGCCCCGTGGTCCACGTGTACGCCGAGGCCTCCAACGGCGACCTCATCGAGTACGTCAACGACGGGGCCGGGGGGCGCCTGTGGAACCCCTATGACCTCACCCAGCTGGCCAGCGGCCCGACCCTGGGCGGCGACGCGACCCCGCTGGTCAACGCCACCACCGACCGGGTCTTCGCCCGGAGCGCCTCGGGTGACCTGGTCATGTACGTGAACGACGGCGCCGGCGGCCAGCTCTGGAACTCCTACGACCTCACCGCCGTGGCCGGGAGCACCGGCATCGCCGGCGACGCCAACCCGACGCTGGTGGGCTCGGCCGTGCAGGTGTTCGCGGCCGCCCCCAACGGCGACCTGGTCCAGTTCTCGAACGACGGGGCCGGGGACGAGAACTGGTCGGCCTCCGACCTCACGGCGGCCACCAAGGGGCCGGCCGTCTCGGGCCGCCCGAGCCCGGTCGTGGCCGGCGGGGCGATCGACGTGTTCGCCCGGGCCCACGACGGCAACCTCGCCCTCTACACCGCCCCGACCAGCGCAAGCACCTGGACGGCCTCCGAGCTGGCCGGGCCGCCGATGGCGGGCGATCCGTCGGCCATCGCCGTGGCCGGCTCGGTCCACGCCTACGTGGAGGCCCAGAGCGGGGCCCTGGTCGAGTACGCCAGCCCCGGCGCCGGGCCCTCCTTCTCCGCCTCGGACCTCACGGCCGTCTCCGGCGGCACCCCGATCGGGGGCAGCCCCGGCGCCCTCCTCTACGGGACGTCCTCGATCCACGTCTACGCCGGCGGCCCCCCACCCGCCGGTCCCCCGGCCGGGGTGGGCCTGTACGGCCTGGTGGCCGGACAGCCGACCTCCCAGGCCATCCAGGACAACTGGCCGATCATCGGCGACACCGGGGCGCTCGGGACCCAAAGCGCCCCCTACACCGGGATGAACCTGGGTGCCGATCTCACCACCGGCCAGGACATCGCCGGATCCGGCAGACGGGTGACGTGGCTGTCGTTCTGGACCGTGTCGGGGCCGGTGAGCAGCAACCCGGACGGATCGGCCTGCTTCACCAGCGACTGCTATTACCAAGATGCCTTCGGGGCCGGCCAGTACGTGGCCCACACGATCGACGCCTACGCCGGCCAGGGCCTCCACATCAAGCCCGACTGGGTGATCATCGATCCCGAGGGCTTCCCGGACAACCATTCCGGCCTCGACAGCGGCCCGGGGTCGAGCGACGCCAACTGGTCCAGCTACCTCACCGGCTGGGCCCAGGGCCTGGTCTCGGTCGACCCGGGCCTCCACGCCGGCTTCTACGCCAACCAGGCCGAGTACAACAACTTCGACCTCTCGACCATCCAGCTCCCGGCCTTCGTCGCGGTGGCCTTCCCGAGCCCCCAGGACATCCTGACCAACCAGGCCTCCAACGTCGCCGGGTTCATCGCCTTCGGCGCGACCTGCCCGGCCGGGCCGGAGGAGCAGACCCTGGTCAACCCGCCCTGGAACGGCGGCTACAACACGCTGCAGTTCGAGGGGCAGTACTGCGGGCCCTAGCCAGGCCGATGAGGCGGGCTGACGGCAACACGGCCCGGGTCAGGGCCGGCACCAGAACTCGAGCGTGGCTGGCCGTCGCCGCAGTGGGGGCCCTCGGCGCCGGCTGTTCGTCGCCCGCCGCCAGCCACTCGTCCACGACGACCACCAAGGCCCGGCATCACGTGGCGCCGGCCACCTCGACGACGACCACCACCACCACGAGCCCTGGGTCGACGACCACCGCCCCGCCGGTCCAGTCCTCCGAGGTCCAAGTCCAGATCTCGGGCCCCTCGGCGACCCTGACCTTCACCAGCGCCGACATCTCGGGCTCCCTCTCCCCCCAGACCGGCTCGTTCAGCCAGGGCGGCACCATCTACACCTTCGTGGTCTCGGGGGTGCACTACACAGGGGCGCCCTCCACCACCACCACCACCGGGGGTCTCATCAAGACGGTCGCCGTCGCGTCGTCTGCTGGCGGAGCCAGTGTGACCGTCACGCTCTCAAGCTCCGCCAGCCACGCCTCTTACGGGCTCGGCCACAACGAGGTCGGCGTCAAGTTCTCGTAGAGGACGCTTCGTACCTCGACTGCCGGAGGCTGCGGACACCAAACCTCCCAGGTCGGCGCCGGTTCGGCGCTCTGCGGCCACCCTCTGACGGCGGTCAGCTCCGTTTATCCGGAGTGTTTCGAAGTCGAAGGGAGGACGACGATGGTGAGATCCGAGTTGGCTGAATTTCGGACTTGGGTGGCCGTGATCAAACCCTTCGCGTTTTGGTAACTGCCCTTGCCACCATTGACGGCGAAGGTCGTGATCGGACTGCCCATGAGGACCTTCACGGTGTTGGCATCGATCTCCGAGCCGCCGACCTTGATCTGGTTCGTGCACGTCGCCTGCGTAGTACTAGAGAACGCACAAGAGATCTTCCCGGTTGCGACCCAACCCTTGGCGTGACTGACGTGGTTGCCCCTGAAGTCGTGGGTGGCGATCGTGAGTACTGCCCCCGCAACACCAGGCCCACCCACCTTCAAGGCCTTTCCTGAAGCGCTTCTGAACGACGTCTGGGTCGCTTTCTGGAAGTACCGAAGCGTGACCGCGTGCAGGATCGGACGCGGCTTGAAGTGACGGTGTTTCGGCTTCGCCGCCGCCCCCGCGGCACCGGGAAGCATGGCCACGACGAGGGCGCTGGTCACGAGGAAGAAGCCAAACCATCGGGCCAGCCGGCAGGATGGGCGCGCTTCGCTTCGGATCAGGGACATGGATGGGGCTCTCTTAGGACGTCGAGGTGCCGGATCCAGTCAGCATATCGGCGGCCCGGCGGCCTGGGACATCGCCACCCGACGGGGCAGCGCCTCCCTCTTTGGTTTGATGCCCAGAGCGAGTAGGCCCTGGCCTTTCGGCCAGAGGCCCCCCATCAGAACCGGACATGCGGGTCCGCATCCGGCTCATCCAAGACCTGGCCCTACTACACAAGGCTCGCCGATCGGCGAATTTCAGTCAAGGAAACAAGCCCCAGGGATGCCAGGATGCGGTTGGGCATCGCGGCATTCGATCGCGCCGTGGCCTTGGAACCTCGGACTTTCGATCGCAACCGCATCCGGATCCAGGAATCGAGCTGGTCGAAGATTCCGCGGTGTTCGCCATGGCGTAGTAGTTGCCCCAGTCCCGAATGAGGGGGTTGTGGTCCTCGATCATCTGTCCCAAAGAGACAGGTGCCTGGCGACAGGTTCTCGCCGGGACTCGGTCTGCTTTCCCACTTGGTTATGGCGTCGCCTACCCGATCTCCACCGATCCGTCGACCGGGCCATCGTGGACCACCGGCCACCTGGATTCCCAGGCTCGACGTCGCATGTGAGAACCGCTCGGGACCCTGCGCGGTCTCCCGGATCACTTCGTCAACACTTTCGCCTCGGTCCACCGCAACCAACCTCTGGGATCCAGGACCACCACTACGACCGCTCTTCGACGTGGCCTAGTCATCGGCTTCTCTTTTGCGCGGGAGGTTGCCACCCACAAAAGGCCTTCGAGCGGTTCACTGCTCGTCGAACCTGTGGCTTCGCCTCCGCCCCCTTCAGACCCCTCGTCACCGAGACGCCCTGGGCATCAGCTACTGAACTTCAACGGCCAAAGCTCAAGAAGGACTCTCACCTCCTTGCCGGCGAGGTGGCCGGGCGTAAGCGGGTAGGCGCCTGGGGTCTCCCCCAGGCGCCCCCCATCAGAACCGGACGTGCGGGACCGCATCCGGCTCACCCAAGACGTAACCCTTGACCGGGTGAGAGACGATGACTTCGCGCGAGGTGTTCCAGTCGCACAAGTCCGAGCTCATCAAAGAGCAGGTTCGGCCACCGTTGGTTGTCGATGCCGCCCTTGGACTTGAAACGCTTGCGTGCCTTCGACCGCAGCCGCATCCGTATCCACTTGTCGAGATCTCCGAAGAGACTCACCACACTGCCCATGGCGTAGTAGTTGCCCCACCCCCGAAGGAGTGGGTTGAGCTCAGGCCCCCTCGTCCTGCGGTCGTTCCTCGACAACGAAGGGTCATTGGCTTCCCTGTTCGCGGGCTGGTCGCCACACCCCGTCGGCCTTCCATCGGTTCACTGCGCGTTCGAGCCTGCGGCTTTGCCTCCGCCCCCTTCAGACCCCTCGTCACCGAGACGCCCTGGGCATCAGCTACTGAACTTCAACGACCAAAGCTCAGGAAGGACTCTCACCTCCTCGCTGACGAAACTGCCCGTCGTACCGCGCGGGAGGAGGGGCCCGAAGGCCCCTCCTCCCGACTACTGAGTACTGCTGCTGGTTCAGATTACTACCCCTGGGAAATCGCGGTCAGCGCCGCCTGGATCGTGCTGTTGGCGATGGCCAACGGACCACCGAACACCAGGATCGAGGTGATCGTCGAGCCCGAGCCCGGGATCGGGTTGAGGCCCGAGTTGAACGGGTCGATCCCGTAGGGGCTGCCGGCGGCGTTGAAGAACGCCGTGGCGAAGGTCCCAAGGGTCGTCGGGTTCTCGGCCAGGATGATCGGACTCGGGTGCCGAGAGGTGGCCCCGAAGGCCCCGCCGCCCGTCACCACGCTGGAGGTCAACGCGTCGGCGAAGAAGTCGCCTCGAGCCAGACCCACCCTCGTGGCACAGCCCGAGAAGTACGGCTGGTTGGTGATGGGGATGCTCGTCGAGTGACAGCCGAACGGCCAGCCCAGGCCGGCCGGGTTGCCCGAGCCGTCGGTGAGCTTGTTCAACTCGAACTTGGCCAGCTGGACCGAGGTCTCAGAGCCGTCGGCACCGGCGATGCGCAAGACCGAGATCCCCTGGGAGATCAGGCTGGCGTTCACCGAGTCCGCGATGGCCAGAGGCCCACCGAGCTCGATCACCTGCTGGATCCCTAGGTCCAGAAGGGTCGTCTCAGCCTGGGTCCCGAGGCTGTTGGTCGGGGTGAGCACGATCGGGAGGTTGTCAAAGTACGACATGGCCGAGGCGGACGAGGCGTCCTGGAAGAAGCCGTCGGTCACCAAGATGGCGGTCCGCACCTGCACCGTCGGAGCAGAGCCCGAGTCCGTGCCAGTGGTGTCGTTGTACTTCCCGAAGGCGTCCGCAATGTTCACCCGGCCGACGAAGCCCGAGTTGACGAAGGTGTCAACCGCCTGGGCCGTGTCGTCGGCCGTGTTGCCCCACAGGCGCTGCACGTTCAGCTTCAGCGGGGTCCCGAGCGCCGTCATCTGCGGCGTGCCGCCACCACACAGATACGCGTTGGTGTTGGACAGCTGTGTCTGCACCGCGTTGGAGACTGCCAGCGAGCCACCGACGATGATGACGTTGCTCACGCCCTCGGCCTGGATGGCCTCAGCCGTGTAGCTCGAGAGCGTCCCGGTCGGGGTGAGCAGCACACCGGTGCCGAAGTAGCTGGCCAGGTAGCTCGCGGTCAGGGCGTCCTGCCAGGACCCGTCGGTCGCAACGACGACCGTCGAGCCAACGTTGAACTTGTTGGGGTCCGGGTTGGTGCCCTGGTCGATGCAGAAGCCGGGCGTCGGCGGGTACTGGAACTCGAGCGCCGCAACGGCGGTCTGATCGGCATCCGAGCCGGCGATCCGGGAGTTCGCGGTCGGGTTGCCGACGGCATAGATGGTAAGCGCCCCACCCGTGGCTCCGCTGAAGTCCGGGTTGCCCGGGACCGTCACCAGCGTGCCCGGGGTGGTCACGCAGTTCGCCGAGGCGCCGATGAAGACGTTGACCGTCACCGGTCCGTTGTTCGGCGCGTCGACCGTGAGACCCGCGAACGTGAACGTCGTCGGCACCGTGCTCGACGGCGACAGCACGTCACCCTCGATGGTGGTGAAGCCGTGGGCGCCGGGGCTGCCGACCCCGTTCACCGCACCAGACACCGTGGCCGTGCCGCCGGTGTTCGACGGGCTGACCGTGAGGGTCGGCTGCGTCGCGCTGGTGGTGAAGCCAGCGTTGGCCGTGACCGTCGTGATGCAGATGTATCCGTTGCCGGTCGACGGAGCTCCTGGGACCGAGCCGGTCGTCGTCTCAGTCAGCACG
>JBOGFV010000064.1:0-3863 GCA_050743525.1 Acidimicrobiales bacterium | reverse complement strand
AGAACGCCATCCTGGCCGGCCACGACATCATCCTCCTGGGCGAGCGGGGCCAGGCCAAGACCCGCATCATTCGGTCACTGATCGACTTGCTCGACGAGTGGATGCCGGTGGTGACGGGCTCCGAGATCAACGACGACCCCTACCAGCCGACGTCGCGCTACGCGCGTCTCAAAGTCGCCGACGAGGGCGACGAGACGCCGATCACCTGGGTGCACCGCTCCGACCGCTATGGGGAGAAGCTGGCCACCCCCGACACCTCGATCGCCGACCTCATCGGTGAGGTCGACCCGATCAAGGTCGCCGAGGGTCGCTACCTCTCCGACGAGCTGACCCTCCATTACGGCCTCGTGCCGCGGGTGAACCGGGGCGTCTTCGCCATCAACGAGCTCCCGGACCTGGCCGAGCGGATCCAGGTCGGCCTCCTCAACGTCCTCGAGGAGCGGGACGTGCAGATCCGGGGCCACCGGGTCCGCCTGCCCCTCGACGTGATGCTGGTCGCGACGGCCAACCCCGAGGACTACACAAACCGCGGCCGGATCATCACCCCCCTGTAGGACCGCTTCGGCGCCGTGGTCCGCACCCACTACCCCGACGAGACTGCGACCGAGGTCGCGATCATGCGAGCCGAGGCCGAGCTGCCCCAGGGCGGCCTGCCGGTGGTCGTCCCCGAGTACATGGAAGAGGTGCTGGCCGAGCTCAGCCAGCTGGCCCGGCGCAGCCCGCACCTCAACCAGCGCAGCGGCGTGTCCGTCCGCCTCACCATCGCCAACTACGAGACCCTGGTCGCCAACGCGCTGCGCCGGGCGCTGCGGGTCGGCGAGCCGATGGTCGTCCCCCGGGTGAGCGACCTTGCCGCGCTCCTCCCGTCGACCCAGGGCAAGATCGAGGTCGAGGCCCTCGAGGAGGGCCGGGAGGACGAGGTCGTGGCCCAGCTGGCCGCCGCGGCGGTGCTGTCGGTGTTCCGCCGGCGGGTGACCCTTGAAGACCCCAGCGGCGTGGTCGGCGCGTTCGGCGAGGGCGTCGTCGTCCACACCGGCGATGATCTCTCCTCGACCGACTACCTCTCGGTTCTGGCCGACATGCCCGCCCTCGAGCCGCCGACCCGGTCCCTGGCCGGGCGCGACAGCGGGGAGTCGCCGGCCCTCATGGCCGCGGCGCTCGAGTTCCTGCTCGAGGGGCTGCACCTCACCAAGCGGCTCAACAAGGACGCATCGGGGGCCCGGGCGCTGTACCGCCGACGCCGATGACGGCCCGCTACGACTACCGCGACTGGGACGGCACCCAGGAGTGGGGCGACCTCGACCCCGACGACCTGCTGGCCGAGCTCACCGATGACCTGCTGTCGGGCGGCGACCTGAACGACGCGCTCCGCCGGCTCATGCGCAGCGGCATGCGGACCCGGGACGGCGAGCGGATCATGGGCATGCGGGAGCTGATCGAGCGGATGCGCAAGCGCCGCGAGGAGCTGCTCAAGCAGGGCAGCCCCAACGCCGAGATGGACCGGATCAACCAGGCCCTCGACGAGGTGATCGACCAGGAGCGCTCGGCCATCGATCAGCTCGAGGAGGAGGCCAAGGGCTCCGGCGACGACCGCCGAGCCGAGGTGACCTCCGACGTCGCCACCGAGCGGCGGATGTCGCTCGACCTCCTGCCCCAGGACCTGGCCGGCAAGGTCCAGGGCCTCCAGCACCACGACTTCGTCTCGACCGAGGCCCGAGAGCGCTTCGAGGAGCTCATGGAGGAGCTCCGCCAGCAGGTCGCCCAGACCTACTTCGAGGGCATGTCCGACGCCCTCACCTCGGCCGACCCCGAGCAGCTGGCCCACATGCGCTCGGCCATGGACGCGCTGAACACGATGCTCGAGCAGCGGGCCCGCGGCGAGGAGCTCGACCCGAGCTTCGAACAGTTCATGGAGCAGTACGGGGACCTGTTCCCGGGCAACCCGCAGAATCTCGACGAGCTGCTCGAGCAGCTGGCCGAGCGGATGGCGGCGGCCGAGGCGATGTGGAACTCGCTGTCGCCCGAGCAGCGCGAGCAGCTCCAGTCGCTGGCCAACTCGCTGCTCGAGGACATGGACCTGCGCTGGCAGATGGAGCGCCTGGCCTCCAACCTGCGCCAGGCGATGCCGGGGGCGGGCTGGGGCCAGTCCTACCGCTTCCGGGGCCAGAACCCGATGGGGTTCGGCGACGCCACCGACGTGGCCAGCCAGCTGGGCGAGCTCGACCGGATGGAGGACATGTTCGCCTCCGCCTCCTCGCCCAACGCCCTCGACGAGGTCGACATCGACGAGGTCCGCCGCCAGCTCGGCGACGACGCGGCCCGCTCGCTCGAGCGGCTGGCCAAGCTGACCAAGACGCTCAAGGAGAACGGCCTCATCGAGCAGCAGGGCGGCCGGACCGAGCTCACCCCCAAGGGCGTGCGCCGGCTCGGGCAGCGGGCCCTCTCCGACCTGTTCTCCCAGATGCAGCGGGAGCGGGTGGGCGACCACCAGGCCGCCACCTCGGGCAGTGGGCACGACCGTGAGGAGACGACCAAGCCCTACGCGTACGGGGACCCGCTCAACCTCCACCTCTCGGCGACCGTGCACAACGCGGTCCGCCGGGGCGGTTCGGGTGTGCCGGTCCGCCTCCTGGCCGAGGATTTCGAGGTCGTCGAGACCGAGGCGCTGACCCGCTCGGCCACCGTCCTCCTGGTCGACCTGTCGATGTCGATGCCGATGCGGGACAACTTCGTGCCGGCCAAGAAGATGGCCATGGCCCTGCAGACCCTGATCTCGACCCGGTTCCCGCGGGACTACCTGGGCATCGTCGGGTTCTCGGAGGTGGCCCGGGAGATCAAGGCCGAGGACCTGCCCACCGCCATGTGGGACTACGTCTATGGGACCAACCTCCAGCACGCCCTCGCGATGGCCCGGCGCATGCTCGCCCACCAGTACGGGACGAAGCAGATCATCGTGGTCACCGACGGCGAGCCGACCGCCCACATCGACGACGCGGGGGAGGTGTGGTTCAACTACCCGCCGGTCCAAGAGACGCTGCGCCGCACCATGGCCGAGGTGATCCGGACCACCCGGGCCGGCATCACCATCAACACCTTCGCCCTCGACCTCGAGCGCACCCACTACCCGTTCGTCGAGCAGATCGCCAGCGTGAACGGGGGTCGCACGTTCTACACGACCCACGACTCATTGGGCGGCTACGTGCTGGTCGACTTCCTGCGCCACCGGCGCTACCTGCGCCCGGCCGGCTGAGCCCCGGGACGACGCCCCCGGCGGCAGCGGCCGCCCGATGATCTCGCCCTCGGTCACGAGGGCCCGGCTGAACTCCGGAGCGAGCGCGTCGACGGCCCTCTCACGAGCGGCATCAGCTTCATCAAACTCGTCGGCCGGGGCCTGACCGTCGCCGTGCTGGTCGACGCCTTGGTGGTGCGGGGCTGCTGGTCCCGGCCTTCAGGCCGATCGCCGGCCCGGCCAACCGGTGGCGGCCCGCTGGCTGGACCGGGTCCTGCCCGGATCGACCGACGCAACCGACACCGCGGGCGGGGCCGACCGAGACGCCTGCACCGGTGCCGGGCCGCCCCGGCCACGACCGGCCTAGATGCCCGGCACCTGGGCTTTCGCGGGATCCGACTGCCCACCGGCAAGTCTCGACCTTCGGTCTAGGTGCACCCCGGGGTCGAGCCCCGGTCGAGGGTCCTTCATCCAACCATCACTCTCAGTGGTGAATTGCCCCCCGCTCTGGCGCAGTTGACCGCGAAGTGTGACAATTCCCGCTCTTGCATTCCTATTGTCGGATAGGAGAAGATGACATGGTTGTAGTTACATCGGTGCCACTTACAGTGAGGGGAGGCCGACCGGTGGACTT
>JBOGFV010000063.1:0-3245 GCA_050743525.1 Acidimicrobiales bacterium | reverse complement strand
AGGCGGCCGAGCTCGAGTCGTTGCGGACGGTGAGCGGGATGTACTGCTGCTGGCCCCCGTCGCCGACCAGCTTCAAGAGGTAGTTGCCGGGCAGCCACGCCGAACTCACCTTCATCGTGAGGCTGGGGTTCCAAGGGCACGAGGCAGTGTTCACGCCGGGAGTGACGGTCGGCGGGGGCTGGGGGGTTCCGGGGTACGAGTCGCTCTCATCGATGAGCCGGCCCCCGAGCCCCTGGTAGTAGCCCATCCGGTAGACCTCGACATGGAAGCTCGGCGCGTTCGTGTTCACGAACAGCACGAGCTCGTCCCCCGGCACGGCACTGACCTGGCTGGCGAACCCTTCGATCGCGACCGGCTTCTGGATCCCCGTGACCACCCAGTTCAAGGTGCCCGGTTGGGCGTTCTCCTCAACGAGCCACCGGGCGGTCGGTACGATCACCCCGCTCTCGAGGACCGTCTGGGTGACCTCGGCCGGCCGCTTGCGGTGATGCCGGGCGTGGGCCGGAACCCGCCTGGCTGACGCAGGCGAAGCGAACGCCTCGCCGACCGCGGCCCCGCCGACCGCGGCGACCGCGCCCTGCAGAAACTGACGGCGTCCGATGCGGCGTTCGGGGGGCATCGCGCCAACCTCCCGAGCCGGCTGTCCCGGGCCCTCGGGCATCAAGTGAGATTACCCGCCGCTCATCGCCCCCATGGAGCGGTCGATTCGGCCGCCGCGCGATGGGCGAGGGTAGCGTCGCGACGTGTCCGCGTCCGTGGTCAACCGCCTCCGCAGGGTGGTCGGCTCGCTGATCCGTCGCTGGTCCAGCTGGGCTCGGATCGCCGCCGCGATCGGGCCCGACGACGCCGCGGCGAAGCGCTTCGGGTCCTTCGGGAGGGGCAGCTGCCTCGTCTTCCCGCAAGGGACGATCTTCAACGAGGGCCACATCCACATCGGGCGGGACACCATCGTCGGGTCGCACACGGCCATCACTGCGGGCATGGCCGAGGGCCAGGAGCTGCTGAGCAATCCGGTGGTCCAGATCGGGGACCGGTGCCTGATCGGCCGGGGCAGCCACATCGTCGGGCACTGGAACATCGAGATCGGCGACGACATCCAGACCGGCCCCTACGTCTACATCACCGACCAGAACCACTCCTACATGGACCCCGACCAGCCGATCGGCTCACAGATCCCGGTCGAGGCCGCCGTCCGCATCGGCTCAGGCAGCTGGCTGGGCGCCAACGCCGTGATCCTTCCGGGAAGCCAGATTGGCGAGCATGTGGTGGTGGCGGCCGGTGCGGTGGTGCGCGGCCGGGTGCCAGACCACTGTGTGGTCGCCGGCGTCCCGGCCCGGGTCATCCGTCGCTATGTCGAGGGTCGAGGCTGGATGGCCGCCGACGACGAAGTGCCGGCCTGAGCCACCGTTGACGACGATCGCAGTGATCGGCCCGGGCGAGGCCGACGAGGCAACCGAGTCACAGGCGGAGCGGATTGGCGCAGACCTCGCCACGGCCGGGGTCGTCCTCGTGTGCGGCGGCCTCGGTGGCGTCATGGAGGCCGCCTGCCGGGGCGCACGGCGACATGGCGGGATCACGATCGGGCTCCTGCCTGGCGACGACCCGAGTGCGGCGAACCCCTACATCCAGGTCGCGCTTCCGACCGGACTCGGTGAGCTCCGCAATGGCCTCATCGTGCGGGCCGCCGATGCCGTCATCGCCGTGGCCGGTGAGTACGGCACGCTCTCGGAGATCGCCTTGGCGCTGAAGCTCGGACGACCGGTCGTCGGGGTCGGAACCTGGTCGCTGAGCCGACCCGATGGACAGGTTGATGACGGGATCTGGGTCGCGGGGGCCGCTGACGCGGTGCCGACCGCGCTGAGGCTGATCAGCGAGCCGGCCTAAGCCGGCGGTTCAATCTGCTCGACGAGTCGCCACATCGTCGCGATCTCTGTGTCACTCATGTGTGCGTCCTGTACTTTCCATGTGACGAGTTCACGTATATGGGATGCGATCTCGGCCCGGTCAAAGTGTGACAGGAATGTATTGACGAGAAGGTTGCGGCCAAGTCCGAGGAGTTTGCCCTTCACGCCCCCGCCCGGGATCTCGCCGGCTGCCATCAGGATCCAGGCGGCGCCGACATCGATGGCCGGGTCGCCCCGCAATCCCCTGGCCCAGTCGATGACCACCGGTCCGTGGGAGCTCATGAGCACGTTCAGAGGATGAAGGTCCATGTGGAGGACCCGGTTGCCGGCGCCGACCGGCCGATTCGAAGTCGTCCGGGGCCTCGATCTCATGGAGCTGCAGATGGAGCTCGGCCAGCTGGTGGGCGAATGACCGAAGCCTCCACGGTGTCCTCGAGATCGCGTCCACCATCGTGGGTCCGTCGATCCTCTCCATCACGAGATCCCGACCGTCCTCGCTGACCTCGGCGATCGCCGGCACCGGGAACCCCTGCTCATGGAGATATTCCATAACTCGTGCTTCGGCGACGAGCGATCGGTCGTCCCGCGACCGGCGCAGCACCAATCCGGGGCCGAACTCGAAGATGTCGGCATCGCGCCCAGAACCGATGAGCGGGCCTGGTGTTTTCACCTCGCGACCCTATGGCTCCTCGGAATGCTCGACCAGCCAGGTCGGCACGGATCGACCGGACCCTTCGAGACATCTCGAGCAGGGACTCGGCTCAGGCTCGCCGGAACACATATTGAGCCGGGCCTTGACCTTGACATACAGGCCACAGGTCGTCGGGGAAGGAGGCGTAGGCTATCCTCTTCGCCCGGCGGATCGTCATCGACGGTGCAGCAACGGGGGCAAAAGAGCCGCACCAGCGGGTTGGCTCCCATCGCCATCGGCCGCTAAGTCACGGGTCCGGTTCCGGCGCGTTCCGAACGCCAGCTCGCTTGGTGGAGCGCGGCCGTGAGGAATGCCAGGTTCGCGGCTGTTCTGCGGCGAACCTCGGTCGGGCTGAACGGCTCCCGGCCGAGGATCGGTTCGAGGAGCGGTTCGAGCAGCGTGCCGGCGAGGTTGACGGTCGTAATCTGCACGGCGAGCCAGGTCAGGTCTCGGCTGGACGGGAGTGGACGCGGTAGATACTGCCGGAGGTTCGCGACGGTGAGATCGACGAGACGTCCGACGATGGCCTGACCCGAAGGACTGGCCTCGAGGACCGCTCGTCTGACGTACCTTCGGAGGTCAGGGTCGGTGCCGATCGCCCGCGCGAGCCGATCGGCGATCGCGGCGGCGACGTCGCCTGGACTCACATC
>JBOGFV010000062.1:0-2046 GCA_050743525.1 Acidimicrobiales bacterium | reverse complement strand
CGCTGGAGCGAGGTCATGAGCTTGTCCTCGTCGGCCCGGGTGGCCGGCTTCACGGCGGCGCGGAGCGCCGGCGGGTCGGGCTCGGGGAGCCGGAAGGACACCGGCGAGCCCTTGGGGGCGAGGGTGTCGCCGGTCTTGGTGCCGGCGAGTCGGGGGACCGCCACGAAGTCGCCCGCCACCGCTTCGGTCACCGGAGCGGTGGCGTGGCCGCGCAGGAGCTCGAGGACGTGCAGGCGCTCCTCGGACCGGGTCCGGGTGTTCACGAGGACGAGGTCGGGTCGGATGGTCCCCGACACCACCTTGCACAGTGAGATCCGTCCGGCGTGCTGGTCGGAGAGCGTCTTGCACACGGTGAGCAGCGGCGAGCCGGTCGGGTCGCAGTCGACCTCGCTCAGGGTGTCGCCGGCCACCACCTCGACGGGGTAGTGGTGGTCGGCCGGCGGGCCCAGTTCGACGAGGAGGCGGGCCAGCCGGTCGACACCCACGCCGGTGATCGCCGACGCGCACAGGACCGGGAACACGCTGCCCGACGCGATGCCCGACGCCAGCGCGGCCTGCAGCTCGCGGCGCTCGATGTTCTCGCCCTCGAGGTAGCGGGTCATGAGGTCGTCGTCGCCGACCACGATGCCCTCGACCAGCTGCTCGTGGACATCGTGCTCCTCGTTGACGAGGTCGTCGGGGATCGGGCCGGCGATCCCCTTGACCGGCGCCGCCGCCGAGGTGTCGTAGAGGGTGGCGGTGTCGTCGAGCAGGTCGATCACGCCGCGGAACGACGCCTCTGAGCCGATCGGAAGCTCGACCGGGGCGACGCCAGCGCCGAATTCGCGCCGCACCTCTTCCAACGCCCGTTCGAAGTCGGCGCGCTCGCGGTCCAGCTTGTTGATGACGATCATGCGCGGGAGGCCGAGGGCGGCGGCGGCCCGCCATGCCTCGACGGTCTGGCCCTGGACGCCGTCACTCGCCGAGACCACCACGACCGCGAGGTCGGTGACTGCCAGCGCGATGGCGAGCTCGGACGAGAAGTCGGCGTAGCCGGGGACGTCGAGGACGTTGACCTTCACGCCGTCGAGCTCGAAAGGGGCGATGGCGAGCGAGACCGAGAGTTGGCGCTGGGTCTCCTCGGGCTCGAAGTCGCACACGGTGGTGCCCTTCTCGACCGAGCCGAGACGGGGGATGGTGCCGGTGACCGCCAGCAGCGCCTCGGCCAGGGCGGTCTTGCCCGCCCCGTGGTGGCCGATCAAGCACACGTTGTGGATCGACGACGGCGACGAACTCGCCACGGCGCCACCTCCCCTGGATCATCTTTCGTGCCGCAGACCTGTCACCGGGAGCATAGGTTCGGCCTGCGTGGCGGCGCCCATTCCCCGAGGGGCCCGATGGGGCCGGTGGTAGCCTGGGAGGACCATGTTCGATGGTCGTTGGCGCGAGGCCGTGGACCGGCGCACGGCCCCCGTCGGAGCGACGCTGCAGCGTCACGGCGTCACCGCCGACGTCCTCACCGGCACCGGTCTCCTCTCGGCGATCGCCACCGCGTTCGTGGTCGGCGCCGGGCACCTCCACTGGGCCATCCTGCTCTTGACCCTCACCGGGTTCCACGACCTCCTCGACGGCCCGGTCGCCAAGGCCGCCGGCACCGCCTCGCTCAGGGGGGCCTTCTTCGACTCGGTCGTCGACCGCATGAGCGACGCCGTGGTGATGGGCGGCGTCACCTGGTACCTGGTCTCGACCCACCGCGGCCACCTGGCCCTCTTGCCCCTCGCGATCCTGGGCGTCACCTCGCTGATCTCGTACCAACGGGCCAAGGCCGACGCGCTCGGGATGGACGGCGCCAAGGGCGGAATCATGGAGCGGGCCGAGCGCATGATCCTGCTGGGCGTCGGATTCCTGAGCCAGTCAATGCTGGTGCCCGACCTATGGGTGCTGCTCGGCCTCACCTCGCTGACCGCGGCCGGCCGCTTCGTCCGGGTGTGGCGGGCCGCCGAGGGTCCGGCCCCGCGGGTGGTGGCCGAGCGGCCGGCCCGATCCCGCTGGCACGAGGGGCGGGTC
>JBOGFV010000061.1:0-10139 GCA_050743525.1 Acidimicrobiales bacterium | reverse complement strand
CGGGTGCCCCGAGCGGTGGGATCGAGTGGAGCCCCCGGGCCAGGTTGCCGACCGTGAGGTCGGGGCCGGCCGCTTGCAGGGCGTCGAAGATGTAGACGAGCGACGAGTAGGCGCCGTCGGTCCCTTTCGGGATCGTGTGGCCGGTCAGCTTCTTGTAGAGCTTGCCGGCGAGAGAGGCGGGCCCGCTCGTCTCGGTGGGTGGCGAAAGCTCGCTCATGCCGAACAGGTGCCCTGTGACCTCCGATGGGACGTCGAAGGCCTGGACGGACTGGTCCTCATCGGTGAGAGCGGTGCCCTCGAGGAACCATTCCGGGTAGTAGTTCTCGGCGACCGCCGCCTTGGTCAGCAGTCCGGCCGAGTAGGGGTCGGCCCCGATTACCACGGTCGTCACGCCGGCCGCTTTGAACTGGACGATCGCCTGCTGCGCCGACTGGGCGAAGGTCGCGATGTCCGAGCTGTAGGTGTACTGGACGAAGTCACTCAGCGGCAGGTGGTACTTCTGTGTGGCGATCTTGGCGAAGTTCTGGCTGCAGGTCTTGTAAGCGGGGACGTCGGGGTAGTAGCTGCCGAACTTGCGGGTCTTGGACTGGAGCGCCGGATCGCCGGCGAAGGACGCCTTCTTGTTGACGAGCATGGTCGCGACGACCTCGGCCAGGTTGGAGCTGATCCGGGTGCAATCCTGGGTCAGCGACCAGACGTAGGGGTTGAGCGACTGGTAGGTGCCTTCGTTGTAGTAGCCGTCGCCGTTCAACTCGAGCAGGCGGTCCTGGGCCGCGCACGAAGAGAACGGCTGGGTTCCCCCGCCCATGAGGCCGTCCTCTGCGAACGCGTGTATCTGGGTTGAGATGGCCGCCGCGTCGGCGCAAGCTTGGGCCTGACCCTGCCCGAGTGCCTCGGCGGTCGAGTCGGCGTCGGTGTTGACGGTCTTGAATACGACGTGGCGCCCATAGAGGTCGAAGACCTTGTTGAAGTAGTTGATGAAGACTTCGGCCACCTGGAGGGTGACCTGGGGCAGAGCGACCCCGGCCTGGCGGGCCTCCGCCTCGGCCAGTTGGAGGTTGGCGGTGGTCGGGAAGGTCCGGGTGGCCAGCGTGATCGTCGTCCCGGTCACCCCAGTGGCGGTGGCCCCACCGTTGCTGCCGGAGAACTTGGCGACGCAGGGCACCGCGTAGGGCGACGCGAACTGTGGCGTGCCGGACCTGCACGCCCGTCCCGAGGCGGTCGTGCCGGAGCCGACCTGGACCGATCCGCTGGCCGGGTATTGGTATGGGTAGGGGCCTTCGTCCGCCTGCCCTGACCTCGAGAGCCGGAGCCCAGAGGAGGCGGCCGCGCCGGCCCCGGCCGCTCCGATGAGCAGGGCCAGCGCTAGGGTCCCGGCCCCGACGACGGTTCGCCGACCGCGGTGTCGTCGCAGTCCAATCACGTCGCCCCCCCAACAGAACACCGCCGAACCCCGCCCGTCGAGGATGAGTGGGAACGTTACCAACGGCCCCCGACTCGCGCCGGGAGAAGTGGCCGGCGGGTCAGTTGGCCCGGACGTGGTCCCAGATCATGTCGGCGCCCTGGACCGAGCCCAGGACCACCGAGGCCGGATGTTGCTTGTCGATGTGGCCGATCAGGCCGTTGTAGACGGAGTAGCCCACCAACTCCTGGAGTCGCGGGGGGAAGGTGGCGACCAGGTCCCGGTCCAGTCCGAGCTGCTGGTTCTCCTGTTGGCGCAGGAACCCGGCGCAGTAGTTCATGGCGATGCCCACCCGCCGGACGCCGGTGCGGTTGGCCCCGCCGCCGTGCCACAGACTGCCCACGAACACGAGCACGCTGCCCTTCTCCATCTCGGCCGCCACCGTCTCGGAGGGGTGGAAGGGGTCGGGCGGGCTGTCGGCGAGGTGGGTCCCGGGGACGACCCGGGTGGCCCCGTTCTCCTCGGTGAAGTCGGTGAGCGCCCACATCGTGTTGCAGATGATCTGTGGGTGGGGCCTTGGGATCGGGATCAGCTGGTCGTCGGCGTGGAGGGGCTGGGCGTCCTCGCCCGGCCCGATCGCGATCGACGACAGCGACGAGATCAGAAGGCCGGGGTCGAGGACCCGCTCCACCACCTCGAGGACCTTGGGGTAGGCCGGGATCCGCTGATAGAGCCGGCCGTGGGCCAGCAAGTTGTAGATCCGGGTCGTCTTCACTCCCTCGAACAGGTTGTCGGCTGGCACGATCCCGAGGTCGCGCTCGAGTCGCTCGAGGTCGTCGGACAGCGCGTCGACAAGGTCCGGCTCGATCACCCCCTCCAGGACGGCGTAGCCCTGCTCGACAATCTGGTTCAGGTGGTCCTCGACGACCGTGGTCATGGCGACGATCCTACGGCCGACCCCTCCGACCCGCCGGTGGACGGCCCGGGCCCCCGGCGGGGGGCCCGGCGTATGCTCCCGCGGTGCCCGACGACGACACCGCGGCGACCGGCGACCCGGTGCGCCGGCCCACCGCGATGGACGAGCAATTTGTCCATCAGCTGCCCCTCCTCCTCCCGCACGTGGCCCAGCACGACCCCCATTGGAGGGAGAGCTACTTCTTCGACATCCACGAGCCCGGCGCCAACGGCGATGTCGTCTTCATGACGATGGCCCACTACCCGGCGCATGAGCGGATGGACTCGCTCCAGATGGGCAAGGTCAGCGGCGAGCCGGTGTTCGGACTCCTGGCCCGCCCCTACGACGGCGACCCCCACACGACCGACGTCGGTGGGGCCAAGGTCGAGATCGTGAAGCCCTTCGAGGAGATCCGGCTGACCGCCGACCCCGAGAAGGCCGCCATCGGCATCGACCTCACGTTCCGGGCCCGCACCCAGCCCTACTGCCTGCGCCGCGGCACCATGCGGGCCGGCGACGACGTGGTCTGGGACCAGAGCCACATCTTCCAGTCGGGCACGTACAGCGGCAGCTACTCGGTCGGTGGCCAGACCCGGGAGGTCGATGGGTGGGTCGGCCAGCGCGATCACTCCTGGGGGATCCGCGACCACGGCCGCTGCCCCCTGTGGCTGTGGTTCCAGCTCCAGTTCGACGACGGCTTCCTCGGGATCTGGCATTGGGAGCTGCCCAATGGCGCTCGGGTCTACACCGACGGCTGTTTCGCCGGCACCGACAAGAGCGACCCGGTCCCGGTGGTCGGCTTCGAGCACCACATGGACTGGGTCGGCTCCGACGGCCAGCCGGCTGACTATGGCGAGCACGGCGAGCAGGTCGCCGGGCTGGCCGGCACCTGCACCTTCACGCTGGCCGGCGGCCGCCGCATCACCGTCGAGGCTGAGGGCACCTTCGACCGCCCCTACGAGCCGTTCCAGCGGGGCGGACTCAACCAGATGCGCATCTCCGCCGACGACGGCCGGACCGGCACGGCCATCTACGAGGTGACCGGCGCCCGCCACCACCACTTCTTCCGTCACACCGTCGTGGAGGGCGTGCTCCCATCGTGACGGCGGGGGTGCCCGGTGGCCCCGGCGGCGTCACGCCGGCCTGGCTGACCGAGGTCCTCCGATCGGACGGGGCCATCGGCGACGCCAGCGCGGTGGTCGCGTCGCGGTCCACGTCGATCGGCACCGGGCAGGTCGGCGACAACGTCCGATTCGAGCTCGACTACGAGGGACCCGCCGGCCCGGCCTCGGTGGTGTGCAAGTTCGGTTCGTCGGACCCGGCCAGCGCCGCCGCCGGGGTGTCGATGCATCTGTACGAGACCGAGGTGGCGTTCTACACCGAGCTGGCCGCCACCGTCGATGTGGCCCGGCCCCACTGCTACTTCGCGGCGGTGACCCCGGGGACGGCCGACGCGGCGCTGGTGATGGAGGACCTCGCCCCGGCGGTGCCGGGCGACCAGATCACCGGGTGCAGCGTGGCCGAGGCCGAGCGGGCCGTCGACGAGGCGGCCCGGCTGCACGGACCCCGCTGGGGCGACCCGTCGCTCGCCGAGATGGCCTGGCTGGCCCGGGAGGGAGAGGGCGGCGGGCTCGAGATGATGATGCCGTTCGTCTGGGACTCCTACGTCGAGCGGTACCAGTCGGCGGTGCTCCCGGTGACCCGCGAGGCCGCCAAGGCCATGGCCGATCTGGGCCCACTGATGGCCGGGCGGCCCGGCACCCCTCGCTGCCCGACCCACTACGACTTCCGGCTCGACAACATGCTGTTCGGCACCGGCGGCGGCGGGAAGCCGATCGCGGTGGTGGACTGGCAGACGGTGCAGCTCGCCTACGGCCCCCGTGACGTCGCCTACTTCCTTGGGAACGCGTTCGAGCCGGAGGTCCGGCGGGGCTGCGAGCGCGAGCTCGTAGCCCGCTACCACCGCGCCCTCGTCGAGGACTACGGGGTCGCCGACTACCCGTTCGACGAGTGCTGGGCCGACTACGTGAGCTTCAGCTACTCGTCGATGGCCATGGCGGTCTTCGCCTCCATGGTGGTGGGCCGCACCGATCGTGGCGATTCCATGTTCATGGCGATGGCGAACCGCTCGGCCCAGATGGCGGCCGACCTCGACGCGGCGACGCTGATTCGGGCCCGATAGGGCTCAGCGATTCTTCAGCGGCGCGGTCGGGGTGAACTCGACCTTCAGGTGCTTCACGCCGCTGACGAGCGGCGGCCCGAACGCAGTGCGCAGGAACTCGGCGTCGGCGACCGGGTGGATGTCCGGCAACCGCTCGAACAGCTGGCGGAACACGATGCCGAGCTCCCGGCGGGCCAGGTGGGCGCCCAGGCAGAAGTGGGGCCCCGGTCCCCCGAAGCCGACGTGGGGGTTGGGGTCACGCCGCAGTTCGAAGGTCTCGGGTTCGTCGAAGACCCGAGGGTCGCGGTTGGCGGCCCCGTAGAAGAGGAGGAACTTGTCGCCCTCCTCGAACATCTGGCCACCGATCTCGAGGTCCTCGGTGGCGGTCCGGCGCATGAAGACGACGGGTGAGGCGTACCGGACGATCTCGTCCACCGCGGTCGCGGTGACCCCGTCGGGGTCGTCCTGCCAGATCTTGCGCTGATCGGGGTGCTGGCCGAGCAGGTGCATGCCCATCGAGGTGGCCGTCCTGGTGGTGTCGTTGCCTGCCACGGCCAACAGGATGAAGAACGGACCCAGTTCCTCGGGCGCCAGTCGCTGGCCGTCGACCTCGGCGTGGACGAGCGCCGAGGTGAGGTCGTCGGTGGGGTTCTTGCGGCGCTCTTCGGCCAGCTCGTTCATGAGGGCGACGAGGGTCGCGCCGGCCTCCAGCAGCGCGCCGAAGGGGTCCCGCCCGGCCAGCATCTCCTCGTCGCCGGCGCCGAGAATGACATTGGACGCCTCGAGGACCGTGCGGAACTCCGACCGTGGGATGCCCATCAGGTTGCAGATGACGAGGAGCGGGAATGGGGCCGAGATGGCCTCGACCAGGTCGACGGCTCCCTTCTCGCACATCTCATCGATGAGCCCCGAGCAAATCTCCGAGACCGAGTCGACCAGGGTGGCCAGGCGACGCGGGGTGAACGCGCTGCCGACGACGAGGCGCTGCCGGGCGTGACGGGGATCATCCATTGCGATGAACGAGCCGAAGTACTCGGTCGCTTCGGTCGGCAGGTCCTGGATCGCGGTCGACCCCTTGCCCGAGCAGAACAGCTGGGGCTTGCGGCTGATCTCGGTCAGCTCGGCGTGGCGGATTACCGAGTAGAAGCGGGTCGAGTCACCGAAGATCGTCCCCTCGATCTCGCTCGGGATGAACGCGCTCTGTTCACGCAACGCCGCGAAGTCGGCCATCCGCACGTCGAGGGGGCGCCTCCAGAACTCGGGATCGACGATGTCAAGCCCGCTGGGGGAGCTGAAGGCGGTGGTCATGGAGACGCTCCAGGGTTCGGTCGAGACCCGAACGAGGGTACTCGGGGCCGCCCCGGATCGCAGGGTCGCTCCGGTCGGAGCTGACTCCGTGGTCAGGGCGCGCCGGGTGGCGCCCCCTCGAGCACCTCGTTCAGGCGGGCCAGGTCGCGCGTGGTGGCCCTCCGCACCGGGCCCGACACGAACGGCCCGATCGACCAGGAGAAGGCCCGGGGCGACCCGCGGTTGGTGAGCCGCAACGTGGTGGCTCCGCCCGGTCCGTCCGAGAACTCGTAGGTGGTCTCGATGGGGAGCGGTCCCTCGGCGCTCGACATCACGAACCGCCCTCCGGGGTCGTGCTCCTTCACCTGGTAGGGGCAAGCGAGTCGGCGAACGAGGAACTTGGCCACGAACGCGAGTCGGGTGCCGACCGTCAGCGGGGGAGGGGTCTTCCACTCGACCGCCACGATGTTGGCGTACCAGTCGGAGCGGACCGGCCCCGGGGGAGATCCCGGGGCCGGTGGCGCGGTGCAGCTTGGCTGGTCAGCCGGACGAGCTCGAAGAGGAGCTCGAGCCCATGTTCGGGCAGTGGCGGCCCGACCCCGTGGCGCCGGCCGGCGGCCGGTTGCCCGGAGCGGTCGGCGTGCTCGAGGGTGCGGTCGTGGCCGACCCGGATGAGCCGGACGAGGTCGAGCTGGACGACCCGGTGCCCGAGGTCGTGGCGCTCGAGGTTCCCGAGGTCGAGCCCGAGCTCGACGATGTGGTGGTGGTCGGGGTCGTGGACGAGGTGGCCGCGTAGGCGACCGTCGTCCCGACCCCGGCCAGGGCGCCGGAGAGGAGCAGTCCGGCGACGAGCTGTTTGGTCCGCAGTCTGTTCATGTCGTGTACCTCGTTTCATGGTGTGGGGACGCGATGAGTCTGCGACCGCGGCCCGCGGACCGGCTGGGAAACGAGGAAGGGCCCGATAAGAATGAGTTGACGATCCGATGAACGCGCGTCACCGGATCCACAGCCGGCCGCGGCGGCGGACACGGTACCGACACAGGGGGGTGCCAGCGGGCACCAACACGGCCGCTTCCCCGTGCCTGGGGCGCCGACGCCAGCCCGCCCGCTACCGCTTGGACACCCGCAGCTCCTTCCGCAACACAACCTTCAACCCGGACCACTGGGCATCGATCTCGCATACCTTCACGTCGACCCAACCGCTCGGGAGCACGATCTCGCGAATGGCGTCATCGCTCATGTCGGTCTCCACCTTTGACGCCTTCTTGGGCCAGGCCACCCAGAACACTCCGATGGCGGGAAGCTGCCCGGCGAGCCGCGGGAAGTTGGCCGCCAGATGGCGGCGTTCGGTGACGAATCCGATGATCATGTCAACCTGCTGGCCGCCACGCAGTCCGGTGCGCACCGTCACCCCGTCGGGGAGCGTGCCGAGTGTGGCGGCGAAGTCGGACGGTCCGTGCAGGACGGCGACATCCATGCCCTCTTTGATGCCGAGCTTCTTCGGCAACGGGGAGCCCGAGTACCCGGCGGCTGGACCGGTTCGGGGCGGGGGCGGGATCAGAACCCCCAGATCTCGGCCTCGGTCCCGATCCGGAGGCTCATCGGTTCCGGCACGACAGGCCGCCTCAGAACGTCCAGCGGGTGGGTGATCCGGTGAAGTCCGACGAGTCGAGCCCGATCACCTGCGCCGGCGTCATGGCGAAGCAGCTGTTCTCGGCCGGGTTCATCATGTCCATCCCGTAGTCCGTCCCGTACTTCTCGTTCTCGGCGGCCAGCATTCCCGCGAGGAGGTCCGTCGCGGTGACCAGCTCGACCGGGCCCTCCGCCACCACCGGCTCGAGCGGGTTGTCCGTCGTCATGGAGCAGTACGGGTGGATGGCCAGGTTCCGGGCCTTGCGGGAGCCGATCGAGCTCGAGAACCACAGCCGGCCGTCGTGCAGCATCCCCCACACCGGCATCACGTGGGGCCGCCCGTCGCGGGTCACGCTGGCGAGCCAGTAGTCGCGTGAGGCCCGGAGGCGCTCCTCGGCCCATGACCAGTCGAGCAAGCCGCTGCCCTGGCCGGGCGGCCGGGTCCCATAGCCGGGCATGAATGGCCGGGAGACGCCGGCGGGGCGCAAAGCGGGCTGGTGTTCGGTCACAGAGCGGAATGTACCGGCCGGTGGTGCCGCCCGGAGTCCTGGCGGTGTCGTGGCGGTAGGCCACGAAGGGCGAGGTGCAGGACGGTGACGGTCCAGACCGCCGCGACGATCCTGACGCGGCCGCGCGGCGGGCGGCCCCTTCCGTCGGTCAGGTGGCGGTCGGCTCCCGCAGATGGTCGTTGAAGAACCCGACGATTCGGCGCCGGGCGTCCTGCGCCGAATCGGCGCGGTAGCCGGACTTCATCAAGAGCTTGCCGAAGACGACGATGTAGAACGGCATCTTGTCGCCCTCGCCCGCGTGGTCGTTGAGGAACGAGTGCCCGGCGTCGGGGTACTCCTTCACGTCGTGTGGGACGCCAGCGGTCTGGAGCGCGGCGTCCAGCTTCGCGGCCGCGCCGCGGAGCGAGCCGTCGCGGCCGCCATAGGAGCCCACGATCGGGCAAGCGCCGGAGAGGAAGTTTGGGTCGTACGCGTACTTCGGCGCCGACCCGTAGTTCACGCTTGACGCTGCGAACCCATGGCCGGGCGCAACCAGCAGCGCGAAGCCGCCGCCCATGCAAAAGCCGATGACCCCGACGGTCCCCGAACAGCTGTCTCGCTCGACCAGCCACTCCCGTGCCGCATCGATCTCCTCGAACGAGCGGCCCTGGCGGGCCCGGATGTCCCGGAACACCGCGCGCATGCACGCCATCTGCTTGCCCCAATAGAAGAGGTCCGGAGCGGCCGCCACGAACCCCTCGCCGGCCAGCCAGTCGGCCTGGGCCCGGTGGTCGTTCGTCATCCCGAGCGCGTCGTGGATGACCACCACGCCGGGAGCCGGACGCCCCGCTGGCTCGGCGAGGTACGCGGGCATCGAGCCATGGGGAGTCGGGATGGTGACGGCGGCCAACGGGGCCTCCCTTCGCCGGATCGGGACCGGATCGGGACCGGATCGGGACCGGATCGGCGCACCCTAGCCCCGGGTCCCGGCGGGGTCCGGTGGGCCGCCCGGACGGCCGGTGGCGATCCCCGGCTCAGCCCTTCGGTGCGGCCAGCGCATCGACCTCCGCGACCTCGCCGGCGCTCAACTCCCACACGCCGGCCGCCGCGTTGGCGCTGATCTGCTGGGGCTTGGTCGCGCCGGCGATCACCGAGCCGATGTAGGGCTTGGCGGCCAGCCACGCGATGGCGAGCTCGAGCACGGTGTGGCCGTGGTCCTTGGCCCAGACACTCAACGAGTCGATCGCGTCGAAGTTCTCGTCGGTAAGGCTGCCGGCCGCCCGGTCTCCCCAGCGCTGCATGCGGGTCCCTTCCGGCGGCGCCTCGCCTCGGGCGTACTTGCCCGAGAGCAGGCCACTGGCCAGCGGGAAGAAGGGCAGGTAGCTGATCCCAAGCTTCTCGGCTTCCGGGATCGCCTCGGTCTCGTCCTGGCGGTGCAGAAGGTTGTACTGGTTCTGCACCGAGACGAACCGGGGCCCGCCATCGGCCACCGCCTCCTCGGCCTCGCGGAGCATGGCGGCGGTGAAGTTGGAGCACCCGATCTCGCGGACCTTGCCTTCGGCCACCAGCTCACCGAGCGCGCCGAGGGTCTCGGCGATGGGCGTGTCGGGGTCGGGTCGGTGCATCTGGTAGAGGTCGATCCGGTCGGTGCCGAGTTTGCGCAGGCTCCGCTCGGCGGCCTGGCGCACGTACGCGGCGCTGCCCCCGCTCCTGCCCTCGCCCATGGGGCTGGCGAACTTGGTGGCCACCAGGACCTGGTCGCGCTTTCCTTTCAGGGCCTCGCCGAGCCGCACCTCGCTCGCCCCGTAGACGTCGGCGGTGTCGAAGAAGTTGATCCCGGCCTCGATGGTCCGGTCCACGACCGGCCCGACCGCGTCGGCCTCCATGCCGAACCCGAAGTTGTTGGTGCCGAGCCCGACCACGGTGACGTCCAGGCTGCCGATCCTCTTGGTCTTCATGGGCTTGGTCTACCACCGGCCCTGCCTGGGCCCCCCGGGCAGGGCGCCGGGGCGATCTCACAGGCGGCCCACAGGAGGCGCACATCGGCCCTGGAGCGGGGGGTGGCAACCTGGGCCCGAGCCCGATGACCACCGCCTCGCGAAAGCAGCGCATCCTCGTCGTCGACGACGAGCCGTCCATCGTCGACTCCGTCGCGACCTCGCTCCGCTACGAGGGGTTCGACGTGGAGCAGGCGACCGACGGTCGCCGCGCGCT
>JBOGFV010000060.1:0-5341 GCA_050743525.1 Acidimicrobiales bacterium | reverse complement strand
GGGTTGACCATCCGGGTTCACCCGGGCGTGTACGTCCCGCGCTGGCAGACCGAGCCGCTGGCCAGGCGGGCGGCCGCGCTCCTCCCCGAGGACGGCATCGCCGTCGACCTGTGCACGGGGTCCGGGGCCGTCGCGGCCGTGCTGCGGTGGGCCCGACCGGCGGCTCGCATCCTGGCCACCGACTCGGACCCAGCGGCCTGTCGGTGCGCGCGGGAGAACGGCGTCCTGGAGGTGTTCGAAGGCAATCTGGCCGACCCCCTGCCCGACGTCCTCTCCGGGTCGGTCGATGTCGTGACCGCGGTGGCTCCCTACGTGCCGACGGCGTCCCTCCAGTACCTCCCCCGGGACACCCTCGCCTACGAACCCCTGGCTGCGCTGGACGGCGGCCCGGACGGGACCGACGTCGTCGTCGGCGCGGTGCGGGCCGCTGCCGCGCTGCTGCGTGCCGGCGGACACTTGCTGCTGGAGCTGGGCGGCGCCGAGGACCGCGCGATCGCGACGGCACTGGAGGCGGCGGGCTTCGGGGCGGCCACCGCGCACCTCGACGAGGAGGGCGACCTCCGCTGGGTCGAGACCGTCCGCGCGAGCGCGTGATCGACCGCTACTTGATCGCGATCGCGTTCGGTGGCGAGCCGATCCCGCCCCGGGCGTGCAGCGGGGCGCTCACCAGGAAGAAGTCGTGCACCCCATCGCCCTCACAGTCGGCGGCCAGGTCCTCGGTCCACCACAGCTCGCCGAGGGCCATCCCGAACTGGCCGATGAGAATCCGGTGCATGAACCCCATGGTGCCCTTGGAGATGTCGGGCGGGAACACCTCGACTGCGAAGGTGTCCGACGCGACCCCCACGACGTGGGCATCCCACAGATACCGGCACATGTCCTCGCCCGAGGCGAGGCCGGGGGTGGTCATCCCACGAGCCACCTCGGTCCGCTCCCGCATGCCGGCCCCCACGAACCATGCTGCGAACCCGGTGTGCACGATGAGGAGGTCCCCGGTCCGGAACTCGACCCCGGCCCGCTCACGGGCCAGCTCTAGGTCGTCCACGCTGAAGGCGGTGTTGGACCCCGGCTCGTACGGGCGACCCGCATCGGCCAGGGTGCGGGGCAGATCGAGGAGCACGCCGCGGGTCGCGATGCCCCGCTTGGCCCAGTGCTCGATCGTGTTGCGCCGCCCGCTGGCCACGTCGTCCTCGGTGGCGCCGTTGTAGTAGGCGTTCGGCCCGTAGCCGACGTGGCCGAGCGAGTCCCACTGGCTCGAGGCCTGCGGGACGAAGTTGTCGTAGACGTCGTCGAAGCCGATGGTCCCCGGCGCGTGCAGGACCCGGTGTCGCGGGATGCCCCGTCCCGACGCGATGGCCGGGGAGAAGGCGTCGAGCGGGGCATCGAGGGGGAAGAGCGCGCCCCTCCGGACGAGCTTCGAGGCCTCGAGCACCCGCTCGGGGGTGACGAGGTTCATCAGCCCCACGCTGTCGCCCTCGCCGAACAGCCCCCAGGCGCTCCGCCCTCCCTCCGGAGCCTCGGGCAGGTCGTCATATCGGGGCAGGTCAACCATGCGGCCACTCTTGCCGCTGGTCGTCAAGGCGTCGAGTCCCCGCGCGCGGCGCTGCCGGCCCGCACAATGTGGGCATCTCGGACGCCACCGACCCGGAGATCCCGCTCACCGGCGGGGCGCTCAACGTGGTCGCGCGCGTCGGCGACACCGTTCGACGCCCGAGCGGGCCATGGACCCCGAGCGTCCACGCCCTCCTGGACCACGTCCGCGAGCGCGGCTTCGAGCTGGCGCCCGCGCCGCTCGGGATCGATGACCGCGGCCGCGAGATGCTGTCCTACTTCGAGGGCACCACGGTCGGCTGGTCGATCCCGTGGCCCGACTTCGTCCGCACCGAGGACCTGCTCGGCCAGGTCGGGGAGGCCACCGCCGCATACCACCGAGCGGTGGCCGACTTCCGACCCGAGGGCCCGGTGCCGTGGCGGTCGGGGGTGGCGGTGCTCGGCGACGACGAGATCGTCTGCCACCACGACATCGCCCCGTACAACGTGGTGCTTCGGGACGGCGAGCTGGTCGGGCTCATCGACTGGGACCTGGCCGGCCCGGGGACGGTGCGGTCGGAACTGGCCTTCGTGGCGTGGCAATGGGTCCCGCTGCACGGACCGCTCGTGACCCAGATGCTCGGGTGGACCTCCCCCCCGGCCCGGTCCCGGCGGTTGCGGATCCTCCTTGACGCCTACGGCCTCGTGGACCGCACCGGCTTCATCGACCATGTGGTGCGGCGAGTCGAGTACAACCGCGACGTCATGGTGGCCAACGCAGCCCGGGGCGACGCCGCCTATCAGGCCCTCGTCGACCAGGGCCACGTCGGGGGCATGGAAGAGGCGCTGGGGTTCCTGGCCGAGAACGGCCCCGCCCTCCAGGGCGGGCTCTGAGTCATGGACTCAGGGCCAGCTCCAGGTGTGCGACGACCCCACCAACGAGCTTCTCGGGGAGCTCCATCGGGCTCCGATCGACGGAGTCCGGACCGAGCAGGTGGAGCTCGACCTGACGCAGGCGCCCGGAAACGACATCACCCGGGGCTTCGGGAGCTTCGTTCTCCACGATGGGGCCCGCCGAAGGGGGACCAGCTCGAGGTGCGGGTCTGGGAGAGCGGCGGGCCCCCCGGTTCGGTCTGTTCCGCCGGAATGGCATCGATCCATCCGCCTCGATCGAATTGGCCAGGCGGAACCGTGGTTGAGGATGCCTAGCGTGGACGCGGTGAGCGAACCCAGCGAAGAGTTCGAGCTGGCCGTGGTGACCATGGTCTTCGACGTGGTTGAGGCGAACGGGCCGTCATCGGACCAGCTGATGGCCGTCCTCTCGAAGTATGTGGTGGTGTCGCGCGGACACCGCGGTTGTCGCAACATCGACCTGTGCGCGTCGGTGACCCGCTCCGGTCGCTACCTCGTCATCGAGAAGTGGGAATCCCCCGCCGCCCAGCGGTCCCATTTCGACTCGGACGACATGGTCGAGATGGCCCAGGCCTGCGAGGGCCTGCTTGAACACAAGCCCGACATCGACCTGTTCGAGGGCATCTCGGCCCACGACCTGCGTTAGGCCGAGACGGCCGCCTTGGCCTGCTCGGCCTCGGCGCAGACGGCGTCGAGGTCGGCCCAGGTGAGCCCGTCGGCAGACCAGAGACGCTCGAACGCGGCTGTCGCGACGTCGGTGAAGCCGTGCCGCATGCGGAAGTGGTAGATCCAGCGGGGCTGACCCACTGGGAAGCCGATCCGGGCCAGCCGGCCGAGGCTGTAGGTGTCCCAGGCGTTCAGCTGCCCCAAGGTGAGCTGATCGTCCTGGGGGGCGTCGCCAAAGCCGGGACCGCGGCGGTCCTTCACCCGGAACAGCAGGCGACCCAACGACTCGGCCATGCTCTGGTCGGACAGGTGGCGGGGGTGCCGCGGCTCCTCGAGGGCACCGCTTTGGGCAAAGAGCTCCACCGGATCCACTGAGACCACGCGGATCCTGGTGAGGGGGCTGGTCTCGTCGACCTCGATGTGGATGTCCTGTTCGAGGCCGATCGCCGTCGCGATCGAACCGGCCGTGGTCGAGATCCGGCCGGCCTCGAACAGGACGAAGGTGAACTCCTCGGGGGTGACGGTGACGCTCACGGACGGGGCGCCGATCGGTCAGGGGGCGGCGTTGGGGCCACCGCCGTCGGTCCCGGCACCCGCCCCGGCCATCTCGGCGCGCCGGGCCGCGATCCGGTGCTCGGCCTCTTCGAGGGCCTCCCGGGAGACGTCAGCGATCTGGTCGATCTCCTCGTCGGTGAACCCCGCCAACTGACGGAACCGACGGGCCAGCCGGATCGGGCTGTCCTCTTCTTCGCCCCGCCCGCCGCCGAGGGAGAACAGCTTGTCCACGATGGACTGGAACTCGAGCGCCCGGGCCCGGCGCTCCGGATCGTTCACGGTCAGCTTGCGTAGCCAGTCCGATCCCATCTTCACGTGCGTGACCTCGTCGGCCAGCATCCAGTCCTCGCAGAACTCGAGGACCGGGTCACCGGCCTTGTCCCCGAAGTCCCGCATGGTGTTGAACACGTCGATGGCAAGGCCTTCGAGGGCCCGGTTGACGCCGGCCAGCCGGAGGAGCGCATCGGGGTTGCAGGCCGCCTGGAACAGGAACGGCGACTCGGGGAACTCGCCGATCGCCGTCCCCATCCACTCGGTCAGCTTCACCGAGATCTCACAGTGGCGGGCCTCGTCCCAGCACTGGCGGGCCATGTCGAGCTTGAGCGCGTAGGGCACCTCTTCGGGGCCGTCGCCGAGCTCGAAGTCGTAGCAGGTGCGCCCGGCACCCTCGAGCGCCTGGATCTCGCCGACGAAGATGCCGTGCATCAGCGAGCGGGCCGCGTCCGGAGCGTTGGGTGCTTCGGGGGTCATGCGCTGCAGGCCCCGGCGGGACCGGTCAGTCTCGCCGGCTCTCGCAGCCGCGTCCCCGCCGTAGGCACCGGGTCCGCCCACGTTGCGCGGGTCGTTCATCTGCTGTTCGAAGTCAACGCGGACGAATCGCCGGTCGCGGGCCAGGTCGTCGACGCTCAGATGGCGCTTCATGCTGTTGCCTCCACTGTTTGCGGGATCTCTTCGGTCCCGATCGAGCCCGGTCCGGCGATCCCGCCTGCCCGGACCATGATGGCCTCGAGCTCGGTCTGGCGGTCAGCCGCCCGGCGCACGTCGTCCTCGTTCTCGATCAACGACTGGATGAGCATCTCGCCGTCCCGCCAATCCTCGAACTCGTCGTTCAGTGCCAACGTGAGCGACCGGATGGTCGGGGCATCGGTGACCGTCGAGGTGCTGTTGCGGTGGTACGTGTAGGCGGCGATCTTGCGTGGGATCAGCACCCGGTACACGCCGACCAGCTTCTCGAGGGTCTTGTCGTCGCCCTCGGGCGCGGTGAGCGCCTCCATGAACTCGACCATGGCATCGTTGGCGGCGAGGGTGAGCCGGTCCGGGTTCATCTCCCGCAGCTCCGGCAAGCGCTTGTGCCAGAGCTCCGAGTGCCAGGCGTGCTTGTAGCAGTGGGTCCCGAGCCGCATCTTGACGTCGAGCTCGGGCACGGTGGCCACCCAACCCCCGAGCGCCTCGAACAGGCGCATCTCGACCCACTTGTAGTGGCCGACCCGGCGGGCCGTCTCCTCGACGGTGAAGGCGCCAGGCAACTCCCGGCGGTCCCAGGGAGCGAACGGGGGACGAGGCTTGTTCGGATCAGGCATCGAACCACCACCCCCCGGCTGCCGTTGGGCCGGACAGAAAGCCCGGCACCAGGGACGCTAGCGCGAGAGGGGGCCTGCGAGACAGGACGGCCTTCGAT
>JBOGFV010000059.1:0-3418 GCA_050743525.1 Acidimicrobiales bacterium | reverse complement strand
GAACAGGTGGCCCTCCAGGTGGTTCACCCCGACGAAGGGCACGTCCCAGGCCATGGACAGGGCCTTGGCGTGGGAGAGCCCGACCAGGAGCGACCCGACCAGGCCCGGCCCCGAGGTGACCGCGACGGCATCGACCGGCGGCCGGCCGGCCGCCCCGGCCCGCTCCAGCGCCTCGGCCACGACCGGGGTCACCAGCTCCAGGTGGGCTCGGCCGGCCAGCTCGGGGACGACCCCGCCGTAGCGGGCGTGCAGGTCGATCTGGCTCGCCACGACCGACGAACGGACGTCGGGCCCCGGGCCCACCACCGCGGCGGCGGTCTCGTCGCACGAGGTCTCGATGGCGAGCACGGTGGTCACCGGGTCGGCTCCGGCCGGGCCCGCAGCTCGTCCTCGATCTTGGCCAGGCGCTCGGTGTAGTCGGCGCCGTTGATGTCGTAGGCGAACATCACGTAGGCGTCCTCGCCGGTCGTCTGGTAGTAGCCCTTGCGGATGCCGACCGGCGCGAAGCCGAACCGCTTGTACAGGCCTTGCGCGCCTTGGTTGGAGAACGCGACCTCGAGCGACAAGTGGATGGAGCCGGCTTCGATCGCGGTGGCGACCGAATCGAGCAGGAGGACGGTCGCCACCCCGTGACGGTGATACTCGGGCGCCACCGCCAGCGTGGTGACGTGGGCCTCGTCGACGCTGAACATGAGCCCTCGGTAGCCGATGACGCGCCGGCCGATCTTGGCCACCCGGTAGGAGCGGCCGTGCCGCAGGGCCAGCTCGGAGGAGAAGATCGCCGAGCTCCACGGCTCGGGGAACACCCGCTTCTCGATGTCGAGCACCACCCGCAGGTCGCGGCGGTGCATCGGGTGCATCGACACCCCGGCCAGCGCGTCGCTCATCGCGCTTCTCGGGCCGGCACGGGGTCGCGCTGGACCCAGTTGATCCGCGCGTCGGCCTCCCGCAGGTAGACCGGCGCGACCGCGGTCGCGTCGAGCGTCGGCGTGCCGGCCGCCAGCCGACGCATCGCCACCGACACGAGCACCGCCGGGTCGGGGAAGTCGAGGGGCTCGGGCGCGATCACCGCGCCGGGGAGCTGGTCGCGGTAGCGCCGGGCGCCGTCGCCGCAGGCCAGGACCCGCCCGCCGCCGACCAGGGCCCCGAGCGACTCGGGCCCGAACCGGTCCGGCCCGGCCAACTCGCGCGGGGTGCCGTCGGGCCCCGCCTCGTACCGGCCCGCGAACACCTCGCCGCGCCGGCCGTCGACCACGGCCAGCACCGGCCCGTCCCAGCCCCCGGCCAGCGCCGCCGCGGCCAGGACCTCGAGGCTCGACAGGCCGAGGATGCCGACCCCCAGGCCCTGGGACAGGCCCTTGGCCGTGGCGACCCCGACCCGAAGGCCGGTGAAGAGGCCCGGCCCGACGTCGACGGCGATGGCGTCGAGTTGGCTGAGCGGGGCCGATGCCGACCCGAGCACCGAGGCGATCGCGGGGGCTAGGCGCTCGGCATGCCGGCGCCGGCCGTTCCGGGCCAGCGACGCGAGCACCCGCACGCCGTCGCCGACGGCGGCCCCCACCGATTCGGTCGCCGACTCGATGCCGAGGACGATCATCGCGGTCTCGACGCGGCGGGCTCGTCGAGCAGTGGCCCGAGCGCGCCGGCGACACCGTCGCGCCGGTCGCTCCACCCGGTGCCGCGCCCCGAGAACGTCACCACCCGGCCGGCGGCGGCGCCTCCCGGGACGATCGAGACCTCGAGCGCGCTCTCGCCGAGCACCGGCGCGCCGACATCGCCCCACTCGACCAGCGCGACCGCCTTCTCCTCCAACAGCTCGGGCAGGGCCAGGTCGGCGACCTCGGCCAGGTGGTCCAGCCGATACAGGTCGGCGTGCAGCAGCTGGCCGACCGGCCCATCGCCGGCGCACCCGTACTGGCGGACGAGCGTGAAGGTCGGGCTGGTCACCGGTCCGTCGACCCCGAGCCCGCGCGCGAAGCCCTGGGCAAACACGGTCTTGCCGGCGCCGAGCCCGCCGACCAGGAGGACGAGGTCTCCGGGCCGGGCCGCGGCGGCCAGGGCCTCGGCCAGCGCGCGGGTGCCGTCGGGGCTCTCGGTGTGGGCGCCGAGCGTCCACGCGACGCTCACCCGGGGCCGGACCCCGGGGTGGAGCGGAGCTCGAACAGCTTCGGGTCGCCGGCCAGCAGTCGCTTGGCCCGGATGAGGTCGGCCCGCATCTCGGCCACCACCTGGCCGCCGGAGCGCAGCGCGAACGCCGGGTGGTAGGTGGGGACGAGGTGGCCGCGCCGGAACGGGTAGGCCTGGCCGCGCAGCGTTTTGATCCCCTGGGTGGTGTCGAGGAGGAGGCGGGCCGCGAAGTTCCCCAGCGTGACCACCACGGTCGGGTCGATGAGGTCGATCTGGGCCTCCAGATACGGGCGGCACGCGTCGATCTCCTCGGGGGCCGGGTCCCGGTTGTCGGGCGGCCGGCACTTGACCACGTTGGCGATGTAGCAGTGGCGGCGGTCGATCGAGAGCTCTTCGTGCATCAGCTTGTCGAGGAGCCGTCCGGAGCGGCCGACGAAGGGCTCGCCGGCCAGGTCCTCCGCGCGGCCCGGGCCCTCGCCGACGAACATCAGGTCGGCGTCGGGGTCACCCACGCCGAAGACGACCTGGGTCCGGCCCTTGGCCAGCGGGCACTTCACGCAGCCGAGAGCCTCGGAGCGAAGGGCCTCGAAGGCTTCGGGCGACCGGGGCCCGACCACGGCGGCGATCGTAGTTGGGGCGGGCGCCGGGTCCCCCGTCGGTCGTGGTTCAGTCAGGTTCTCGACCCCTTTGAGAACGCCTTGGTCAGGCGAGTGATCCTCGCATTGGGAGAGGATGGGGTCAGCGGCGCAGACCAACCGGCTGGAGCCAGGATGCTTTGCTTTGCAGGGCCCAGCCCCGAAAAAGGGAACCGAATAGTGGAGATCGACGGCAAGAAGGCGGTGATCGTCGGGGGCGCCTCCGGCATGGCACGGGCTTCGGCGGAGCAGCTCCGTGCAAAGGGCGCGTCGGTCGCGATCTTGGACCTGCCGACCTCGGCGGGTGCCGAGGCCGCCCAGGCCCTCGGTGGCTCGTTCCATCCCGTCGACGTCACCGACGAAGAGAACGTCGAGCAGGCCATGACTGCCGCGGTCGACGCGCTGGGCGGCCTGCACATCGCGGTCAACACTGCCGGAGGAGGGATCGGGAAGCGGACCCTCACCAGGGAGGGTCCCCACCCTCTCGAAGATTTCCGGCGCGTCGTCGAGCTCAATCTCATCGCGACGTTCAACCTCAACCGGCTGCAAGCGTTCCACATGTCCACGAACGAACCCGAGGACGGCGAGCGCGGCGTCATCATCGACACGTCGTCCATCGCCGCGTTCGAGGGCCAGATTGGCCAGGTGGCGTACGC
>JBOGFV010000058.1:0-9760 GCA_050743525.1 Acidimicrobiales bacterium | reverse complement strand
TTGAAAGCGCTCGCCGGGGCGCTGGCGCCGCTGATGCAAACCGGCGGCAGCGTGGTGGGACTCGACTTCGACGCTTCGGTGGCCTGGCCGATCTACGACTGGATGGGGGTGGCCAAGGCGGCCCTCGAGTCGCTCACCCGCTACCTGGCCCGTGACCTCGGGCCCAAAGGCATCCGGGTGAACCTGGTCGCGGCCGGGCCGGTGCGGACCATGGCGGCCAAGTCGATCCCGGGGTTCGGCGCCTTCGAGGACACCTGGAAAGAGCGGGCCCCCCTCGGCTGGGATGTGAACGACTCGGGGCCGGTGGCCCAGGCGTGCGTCGCCCTGTTCTCGGACTGGTTCCCGATGACCACCGGGGAGATCCTCCACGTCGACGGCGGCACCCACGCCGTCGGGGCCTGAGAGCTCACTCAGCCGGACAGCTCAGCCGGACAGCTGCTCGATCGCCTCGATCAACGTCCGGCGCTGGTCGGCCCATCGGGCCGACTGCACCGCCAGCGCGTGGTCCACGCTCGCCGCGTAGGCGTCGTAGCGGGCGCACATGGAGCGCACCGCGAGGGCGAGGGCGGCCCGCTCGTTGGCGGCGTGCAGCGCCTGGGGGAACAGGTCGCGGTCGATCGGCCAGTCGCTCACGATGAGCGGCCGGCGCGCGTAGACGGCCTCGTAGGCGGCCCGCATCACCGAGGTGGGCTCGGTGGTGAGCGTGAGGATGACGTCGGCCTCGGCCACCGCCTGGCTGTAGGCGTCAGGGGCCATGAACCCGACCAGCGCGGCGTTGGCCGGCAGGGCCGCCCGGACCTCGGGTGGACACCGGTCGGACTCGCCGGTGAGCGAGAACTGGCAGTCGGGCACCATCCGGGCCGCCTCGACCACCTCGGCGATCGGCTCGTCGGCGCTGAAGCGGCCGACCACCAGCACCCGGAGCGGGTCGTGGCGGGCCGGGTCCGGGCAGTCCCACCGGCTCGGCGCCTCGTGCACCACCGTCGCCGTCCCGCCCCACGAGCGGACCTGCTCGCACCAGGTCTCCTCAGTGCACAGCACCAGCGCGGCGCGCCGCACCATCCAGCGGTGGACGCGCTGCAGCTTCGCCGCGACCCGGTCGCCCTGGACGCCGAACGCGCCGGGGTGGCTGTCCATGATCACGGAGGCGCCGATCAGACGGGCGCACCCGTAGGCCACCAACGCGGCGAAGATCGGCGGGTTGGTGACCACGACGACCTTGGGGCGTCGGCGCAAGAGGTACGCGACGGTCGCCACGGCGCTGACCACCCAGCGGACCAGCACCGGCGGCCGCCACCGGGCCCCGGGAGCGAAGCAGCAACGGGCCTCGCCGCCGACCGCCGCCGCGATCTCCTCGGAACGCCCGGCCACGGCACCCCACGCGACGAAGCACACCGAGCGGACGCGCTCGGACCTGCCCGGGGCCACCGAGGCGCGCTCGAGGACGGTCGCCATTTCAGTTGGCACTGAGCACGAAGGGGACCGGATTGGCTTCGATCACGATCTGGCGGCGAGCCGCCCCGGCGAGGACGTCGGCATCGAGCGTCTCGGGGCTGCAGGTCACGGCGAGGCCGGCCCGGCTGAGGCGCTCGGCGATCTCGCGCTGGTGGTCGTCGACGTGCTCGCGGTGGGCTCGCTCCCGGGGGACCAGGATCGGGCACTTGCCGGCCTGCATGGCCATGATCGACGAGCCGACCCCGGCGTGGGCGATCACGACGTCGGCCCGCTTCATGGCCCGGTAGAGGTCGCCGGTGCTCAGCGTGGACACGGCGGCAATGTCGCGGTCACCGACATCGGTGACGCCGGTCTGCCACAGGATCTCGGCCCCCTCGGGGGCGACCCGCAGCACCGCGTCGACCAGGCGGGGGAACCCGTAGCCGTTCACCCCGACGGTGACGACGATCCGGCGCACGTCGCCGTCGGGCCTGGGCGCCGAGGCGAAGCCGTCGAAGACCGAGCCCCGATAGTCCCAGTGGTGGCGGCGCCAGTCGTACTGGCCGTAGCGGTGGACGCCCGGGATCCTCTCGAGGATCCGGGCCGACAGCGACGGCCCGTGAACCCGGGCGGCGCTCTCGATGAAGTGGCACGACATGCCCTTGGCCCGAGCCACCGACATGAACGGCACCGCCGGCAGCGAGCCGGTGCTCACGATCTGGTCCCACTTGCCCTTCTTCACGATCCCGAGGGCCTGTTTGGTGATCGTGATCGTCGCCCCCACGTCGTGGGGCCTGGCCTTGGGGATGAAGAAGCGGTCCTCCTGGGCGAGCAGGCGCTGGCTCTGGGGGGTGTCGGACGTGACCCACGCCACCTCGTCGGAGATCCCGACCAGGCGGGGCCGGAGCAGGCACAGCTCCTCCAGGTGCCCCCCGGCGCCGGCGACCATGAGCGTTCGCATGGTCAGGTTTTCCCACCGGCCCATCCCCACCGCGTCCCAGCTCAGGGGCCCAAAGGGCCAGACGCCGGCGGGACGGGGCTCCGTCAAGATGCCTCCGTGGCCTTGGGACAGGTGGAGACGCTCTCTGAGCTGGATGTTCTCGAACAGGCGGCGCGCCACGGCGCGACGCGCCCCCAGGCTGGCCCGCCCCCGACCGCCCGGGTTGCCCTGGTCCACCTGGGCAACGCCGGCGGGCTGGGCACGACCCGCCGGGTGGCCGTCTGGCAGGGGCTGCTCGCCGGCGCGGGCGCCCAGGTCTTCGAGGTGAACCTGCTCGGCGACCACCGACGGCTGGTCCCCTCCCCGTTGACCGCGCTGCCATCGCTCCGCGGCACCGTCGTGCCCGAGACCGCGACCTGGTCGGCGCGGGCAGCCGAGCGGACCATCCGCCAGATCGCGCCCGACGTCGTCTTGTTCGTCACGCCCCGGGCCTTCCACCCCCGCCTCGCCGAGCTGGCCGACCAGGCCGTCCTCGACTTCCAGGACCGGTTCAGCTACAGCTACCGCGGCCGGGCCATCGTCGATCGCCGTCCCGGCGCCGCCGCGGCGTGGCGGGCGCTCGGCTGGACGGTGGCCCGCTTCGAACGCCGCGACCACCGGGTCCGCACCGTGGCGGCGGGATGGTCCGAGGCCCAGTCGATGGGCGCGACGTGGGTCCCCAACGTCGTCTCCCCCCTGCGGGCCAGCGCGATCACCGACCACGCCGATGCGCCGTTCGACGTCCTGTTCTTCGGCAAGCTGAGCTCGCTGCCCAACGTCGACGCCCTGCGACGGCTGGGCGAGCTGTGGCCGCGCCTCCAGAACGAGATCCCGGGCGTCCGCTGCCTGGTCGCCGGCAACGACCTCAACGACGAGGTCCGGGAGCTGGCCGCGACGCACGGCTGGTGCGCCGAAGGGGACTTCGCCAACCTGGCCCAGCTGTGCCGGCGGGCCCGGCTGGCGGTCGTCCCGCTGCGCCACGCCAATGGGATCCAGAACAAGGTGCTCGAGGCGGCCGGGGCCGGCCTGCCCCAGGTGGTCTCGCCCCAGGCGCTCGGGGGCACCGCACCGGGGTTCCCGGCGATGGTCGCGAGGACGAATGAGGGGATGGTCACCGCGATGCGGCTGCTCCTGAGCGACCCACACCGCCGGTTGCAGCTGGCCGTCAAGGCGCACCGCCACGTGGCCGCCAACTATGGCATCGAGCGATGGGTCCCGACGGTGAAGGGACTGGTGGCCGGCTGAGCCGGTCGGCTCAGTCGAGCGACGCGGCGATCGCGCCAGCCAGCCACGCTCCCGTGTCGACGTCGGTCTCGAGCACCTCGTCCATCGAGACGTAGCGCGCCCCCATCGCCTCGGACACCGCCCGGGCCACCCCGAGGCGCTGGGCCCCGGTCTCGCAGTCCACGACCACGGCGTCGAGGCCGGCCACCAGCACGGCCCGCCCGGCCTCGAGGGCCCGCTCGACCGGATCGGCGCCGTCGGGCGCCCAGGTGGCCCGACCGTCGGTCACCATCACCACGACCGGGTGCGACCCGGTCCGACGCGCCTCCACCGCCAACGCCAGCGCCGCTTCGATGCCCTCCGAGAGCGGGGTGCGTCCGCCGGTCTCGATGCCGCGCAGCCGGGCCACCGCCACCTCGGTGCTCGACGTCGGCCGCATGACCACATCGGCGCGGGTATCCCGGTAGGTGATGACCGCGACCCGGTCGCGGCGCTGGTAGGCGTCGGCAACCAGCGAGAGGACGGCGCCGCGGGCCGCCTCCAGCCGCGCCGCGGTCCCCATCGAGCCGGAGGTGTCGACCGCCATCACCACGACGTGGTCACCGCGCGACTCGCGGCGGGTGACCCGAAGGTCCTCGGCCTCGAATCGCGTCGGGCGGCCCCGCGAGCGGACGGTGGCGGCCACCACCGTGGCTCCCGCCGCGATCGCCCCACCGACCCCGCCGGAGAACGGTTCGTTGGCCACGGCCCGGCCACGGGCCCCGCCCGGGCCCGGGCCGACCGAGCGCCGACCGGCCCGGGCGGTGCTGCCGCGGCCAGTGCGCTCGAGAATCTCTCGCATCGACGGCGGGTCCACGTCGGGATCGGCTGGCGCGCCGCGACGGAGCGGTCCGGCATCGGGGTCGCCCGGGTCCGGCACCGATCCGGCCGCCGGCTCGCCACCGGATCGCGCCGACGGTGGCGGGGGCGGCGCCCCGCCCATGACGTCGGAGACGAGCTCGTCGAGCTCCTCGCGGTCGGGCGTCGAGGGTCCGAACGGGGTCCGGCGCCGATGCCCCAGCGCCAGCGGGGCGACGGCCACCACCTCTTCTTCTCCGGCGACGGCCTTGTCCCGCCACCCGGCCAATGCCGCGGCGGCCCGGCAGATCACAAGATCGGCCCGCAGCCCCTCGGCGCCGGCGGCCACGCAGAGCTCGGCCACCTTGCGGTCCAGCCCCTCTTGGAGGCCCACCGGACGGGCCCGCCGCAGCCGGGCGGCCAAGTCGGACTCGGCGGTGGCCCACTCCCGGGCGAAGGCGGCCGGGTCGCCGTCGAAAGCGATGCGGCGCCGGACTGCCTCGGCCCGGGACTCGGGATCCTCGGGGGTCGCCACCGGCACGGAGAGGCCGAAGCGGTCGAGCAGCTGGGGGCGCAGCTCTCCCTCCTCGGGGTTCATCGACCCGACCAGCACGAAGCGGCTGTCGTGGCGTTCCGACAGCCCGTCCCGCTCGACCCGGTTGACGCCGGTGGCGGCCGCGTCCAGGAGGACGTCGACCAGGTGGTCAGCCAGCAGGTTGACCTCGTCCACATACAGCACCCCGCCGTGGGCGGCGTGCAGCAGGCCGGGGCGGAGCCGGTGCGCGCCCTCGGCCAGGATCGCGCCGACGTCGATCGAGCCGACCACCCGGTCCTCGGTGGCCCCGAGCGGGACCTCGACGAAGGGCGCGCCCTCGGGCAGGAGCGACGCCAGCGCCCGGGCGGCGGTGGTCTTGGCCGACCCCTTGTCGCCGCGCAGCAGCACCCCGCCGATGGCCGGATCGATGGCGGCCAGCACCAACGCGGTGACCATGTCGTCCACGTCGACCAGCGCCGACATCGGGTACTCGGGACGGTCGCTCAGCGGTCCTCCTCCATCCCCTCGCCCTCCAAGATCGCGGAGCGCAGCGTCGCGATCGACTCGGGGCTCGGCTCCCACATGCCGCGCTCGGCCGCCTCGAGCAGCCGCTCGGCAATGGCCCGCAGGGCCCACGGGTTGGACTCGCCGAAGAACTTCCGGCGGGCCGCGTCGCCGACATAGGCCTGGGTCACCCGCTCGTACATCCAGTCCTCGAGGACCTGGGCGGTGGCGTCGTAGCCAAACAGGTAGTCAACGGTCGCGGCCATCTCGAAGGCGCCCTTGTAGCCGTGGCGCTCCATCGCGGCGAGCCATTTGGGGTTGAGCACCCGGGTCCGCACGACCCGGGCCGCCTCCTCGGCCAGCGACCGGACCTTGGGGTGGTCGGGGTTGGCCGAGTCGCCGAACCACGCCTTGGGCTGGCGGCCCGACAGCGCCCGGGCCGCCGCCACCATCCCGCCGTGGTCCTGGAGGTAGTCGTCGGAGTCGAAGATGTCGTGCTCCCGGTTGTCCTGGTTCTTCACCGCGATCTCGATGGCGGCCAGCCGCCGGGCGAACGCGTCCTCGGCCGGCCGGGCCGTGCCGCCGGCCCCGTAGGCCCAGCCGCCCCAGGTGACGTAGACCGACGCGAGGTCCTCGTCGCGCTCCCACTGCCCGGATTCGAGCAGGGCCAGGATCCCCGACCCGTAGGCACCGGGGCGGGGCCCGAAGACCCTCGGCTCGGCCGCGCCGACCGCCGCCACCGGGTTCTCATCGCCGTCGTCTGCGCCCGCCGCCATGACCACCGCCCGGTCGAGCAGGTCGAGCACATGGGGGAAGGCGTCACGGAAGAACCCCGAGACCCGCAGCGTGACGTCGACCCGCGGTCGGCCCAGCTCGGCCCTCGTCATGCGCTCGAGCCCCTCGACCCGCCCGCTCCCCTCGGCCCAGCGCGGTCGGACTCCGAGCAGCGCGAGGGCCTCGGCCACGTCGTCGCCACCGGTGCGCATCGCGCTCGTCCCCCACACCACGAGGCCCACCGAACGGGGCGGCCGACCCTCCTCGCTCACGTGCCGGGCGACGACCTGCTCGGCCAGGCGCCAGCCGACGTCCCAGGCCAGCCGGGACGGCACGGCCCGTGGGTCGAGGGCGTAGAAGTTGCGGCCGGTGGGCAGCACGTTGGCCATCCCGCGGCTGGGCGCCCCGCTCGGTCCGGGCGCCACGAACCGGCCGTCGAGGGACCGGAGGATGGCGTCGAGCTCCCCGGTCGTCGCGGCGAGCGCCGGCACCAGGCGCTCGCACGCGTACCGGAGGGCTGGTCCGCCGGCCATGCCGTCGGCCAGCGCGGCCCGGTAGTCCCAGCCCCGTCGCTGGCACGTCTCCAGCCGCTCCCGGCAGGCCGCGTCGAGCGCGTCGGTGTCCCGACGGGACAGGCCCGCCATCGCGCCGAGGCCGAGCTCGGCCGCGACCTCGGCGCGCAGCGACGGCACCGCGCCCTGGGGCAAGCGGGTGATCGCCACCACCATGTCGAGCTCGGCCGCCCCGGTGGGCGGCGCCCCGAGCACGTGGAGGCCGCCCCGGATCTGCGCATCCTTCAGCTCGCACAGGTAGCCGTCCACCTCGACCAGCGCGTCGTCGAACGACGAGTCCTCGAAGGCCCTCGGGGCCGCCATGCCGAGGTCCCGGTGGATCTCGGCGGCCACCAGCGCGTCCCACACCTCGGCCCGGATGGCCGGGAGCTTGGACGGGTCGAGCGCCAGCAGCTGGGCGTGCCGGTCGAGCAGCTCCTCGAGACGGGTCACATCGTCGTAGGAGTCGGCCCGGGTGAGCGGCGGGACCAGGTGGTCGACGATCGTGGCGTGGGTCCGCCGCTTGGCCTGGGTCCCCTCCCCGGGGTCGTTGACCACGAAGGGGTAGACGAGCGGCAGGTCGCCCAAGGCCGCGTCGGGGAAGCAGCTCGACGACAGGCCCACCCCCTTGCCGGGGAGCCACTCCAGGGTCCCGTGCTTGCCCACGTGGACGACGGCGTGGGCCCCGAACCCCTCGGCCAGCCACCGGTAGAAGGCGAGGTAGTGGTGGGTCGGGGCCAGGTCGGGCGAGTGGTACACGGCGACCGGGTTCTCGCCGAACCCGCGAGGCGGCTGGACCGCGACCACCACGTTGCCGAAGGAGCGCCCCGAGAACACGAACTGCGGATCGCGACCGGCGGTGACCGCGACCGTGCCGGGGGTCGGTCCCCACGCCGCCTCGACCGCCGCCCGGGCGCCTTCGGGGAGGGTCGCGAACCACTCCTCGTAGCCAGAGGAGCAGAGGCGCCCGACCGCCCGGGTGGCCGGGGCGGGTCCGTCGCCGTAGACGAGCCCGTCGGCCAGCTCGGCCATGAGCCCGTCCCCGCTCCGCTCATACGGCTCGACGCCATAGCCGGCCGTCCGCATCGTCTCGAGCAGGGCCAACACCGACGCCGGGGTGTCGAGCCCCACGGCGTTGCCCAGCCGGCTCCGCTTGGTCGGGTAGGCCGACAGCACCAGCGCGATCCGACGCTCGGCCACCGGCACGGCCCGCAGGCGGGCCAGCGCCACCGCGAGCCCGGCCACCCGGGCGCTGCGGTCGGGCACGGTCCGATACGCGCTGACCGCGGTCCCGAGCTCGTCGCCGTCGTCGACCTCTTCCTTGAACGAGAACGGCACCGAGATGATCCGCCCGTCGAACTCGGGGATGGCGACCGACATGGCCACGTCGACCGGCGACAGCCCGAGCGGCGCTTCGGCCCACGACCTGGCGTCGGTGGTGGCACAGACCGCCTGGACCACCGGGACATCCAGGGTGGCCAAGGCGCCGGGGTCCCAGGACTCGAGCGACTCCGCCATCGCCCCGGCCGCCAGCACGGTGGTGACCACCGCGTCGACGCCGGCTCGCCGAAGCAGCTCGACCGCGGCATGCCCGTCGTCGCCGGGCCGGGGGCGCAGCGAGTAACAGAACAGCGCGACCGCGTTGGCCCCGGCCACTTCGAGGGCGTCGCACAGCTCGTCGACGAACCGGGTGTTCCCGGAGGTCAGATGGGCCCGGTAGAAGACCACGGCCACGGTCGGCCGGCCCGCCACCCTCGCCCGCTGCCCGTGGATCCCGCACTCGGGCACCACCTCGGGAGCCCGGTACCCGTGGGCGGTCCCGAGGACCGAGTCGGACAGGAACCGAAGCAGCTCGGCGAGGTTCGACGCGCCCCCCTGGACCAGGTAGTCGAACGCCGCCACCACCGTCGCCAGCGGCACCGAGGACGCCTCGGCCATCTCCCGGTCCAGCCACGCCTCGCCCCCGAAGGCCACCAGCGGGACGCCGCCAGCGCGGCACGCCTCCCGCAGGGCGTCGAACCCTCCCCAGGCCCGTCGTCCGCCGAGCAGTCGGACGACGACCAGGGCCACGCCCTCGACCGGCGGCGGCCCGGGCAGCCGGGCGGGATTGGACGCCCGCGCCGGACCGAGCCCTTCGGGCAGCGACTCGGAGGCGACCCGGAGCCCGAGGAGCTCGGTGTCGGCGTTGGACAGGAACAGGATCACGCGAGCACGCCCTCGCCGACGATGCGCCAGAGGCCGTCGAGATCGAGGTGGGTCTCGCAGGCGTCGGCCACCCGGTCGAACTGCGCACGGCGGACCGCCGCGAACGACACGCCGCTCGGGCACCACACGGTGCCGCGCCGGGACGCGACCGCTGCGAGCAGGCGCCCCCGGAACTCGTCGCCCTCGAACACCCCGTGCAGCGAGGTCCCGTACACGGCCCGCTCCACGTCGGCCACGCCTTCGCGCTCGATGCCACCGGCGGACTCGAGCTCGAACCACCAGGCGGCGCCGGCGTCCACCCGGGCCACCCCATGATGGATCTCGTAGCCGTCGACCGAGACGCCGGTCCCGGCCACCCGGCCGGAGCGGCGGACCGTCTGCTTTCCCGGAACGAACGTGGTGTCGAGCGGGAGCAGCCCGAGGCCCGGGGTCGTGCCCGGGTCGGCCTCGACGCCCGACTCGTCGACGATGCTCCGGCCGAGCATCTGGAAGCCGCCGCAGATCCCGATGACGGTCGGTGGCCGGCTCGAGCGCAGCAGGGAGGCCACGGCGCCCCCGAGGCCACGGTCGTGGAGCCAGCCCAGGTCGGCGACCGTCGCCTTGGTGCCCGGCAGCACGACGAGGTCAGGGTCCCCGAGCTCGGCCGGGTGGGTCACCCACCGAACCGACACCCGGGGCTCGGCGGCGAGCGCGTCGAGGTCGGTGAAGTTCGAGAGC
>JBOGFV010000057.1:0-4471 GCA_050743525.1 Acidimicrobiales bacterium | reverse complement strand
GTCCTGTCCCGCTCGATCGCCCGCTGGACGCCGTACCCGGCCGCCGTCATCAGCAGCACGAGCAGCGCGTCCGGGTTGTTGAAGCGGAAGATGAGCGCGGCGGCCGGGGTGAGCGCCAGGACAGCCCCGGCGATCAGCCCGGCGGCCGGTGAGAACCACCGCTTGACCGTCGTGGAGAGGATGCCGACGGCGGCCACGCCCTCCAGGGCCTGGGGCACGAGGATGCTCCAGGAGTTGACCCCGAAGACGCGCGCCGAGAGCTCCATGACCCACAGCGAGGCGGGCGGCTTGTCGACGGTGATGAAGTTCGACGAGTCGAAGGAGCCGAAGAAGAAGGCCTTCCATGACTTGGTGCCGGCCTGGACGGCGGCCGAGTAGAAGGAGTTGGCCCAGCCCTGGGCGCTCAGGTTCCAGAGGTACAGGCCGGCGGTCACCGCCAGCAGGGCCAGCAAGGCCGGGCGGGCCCAGGACGGGTCCTCGGGGCGGCCGCGCACGAACCGGCGCGGCAGAGGCGGTCGGGGCCGGGAGGACTCGGCTGGCGGCGCCTCGGGGGCGGCCTCCTCGACCGCCAGAGTCTCGATGGGCGGGGCGATGGTCATGTCGGCTCAGGCGCCCCGGGAGATCTCGTCGGAAGTCGGGGTCGCTGCGGCTGAGCCGGCGCCCGCGGACGGCGCCGCGACCGAGCCGAAGCGCGGTCGGAACACCCAGGTGCGCAGCACCCAGAAGCGGGCCAGCGCGGCTCCCGCGTTGGCGACCGTCACCACGACGAGGGCGGTGGCGAGCGAGCCGGGGTCGAGGGCCAGCGCGACGGCCAGCGCCCCGAAGGTCACCGCCAGGCTCACGCCCAGGAGGGCCAAGGTCCCGACGATCCGCTGCCGAAGCCTCGGCGGCCTGGAGCCGCCGGCCAGGCGACGGTGGACGGCGGCGTTGGCGACGCCGCAGCCGAGCACCGACACAGCGTCGGCGGCCCAGCCCCCGACCAGCGGCCAGAGCAGGGCGAACACCGCGATGTAGGCGAGCGTGCTGAAGACCCCCATGCCGACGAAGCGGAGCAGCTCGGCCGAGGTCGCCTGGTCGGCCCGAGCGTCGGGAGCGGCGACGCCACGGCGGCGAAGCATGCGCCAAACGCCGCGCAGGTCGTCTCGGATGGTGCGGGCGATGTCGACGCGGGAGTCGGGATCGTCGACCCAGTCGACCGGGACCTCGTGGATGCGCAGGCCGATCCGTTCGGCGACGACCAGCAGTTCAGTGTCGAAGAACCACTCCTGGTCCTCAACGAGCGGCAGGAGCCGGGTCGCGACGTCGCGGCGGAGCGCCTTGAAGCCGCACTGGGCGTCGCTGAAGCGACCCCTCAGGGTCAGGCGCAGGAGCGAGTTGTAGGAACGGGAGATGATCTCGCGGACGGGGCCCCGCACCACCCGGGCGCCCGGGGCGAGCCGGGTTCCGATGGCCACGTCGCTGTGCCCCGACACGAGCGGGGCGACCAGCGGCAGCAGCGCGTCGAGCCCGGTCGACAGGTCGACGTCGAGATAGGCGACCACGGCGGCGTCGCTCGCCGACCAGGCGGCCCGCAGGGCCCGGCCCCGACCCTTGGCGTCGAGGTGGATGGCCCGTACCCCGACCAACGCGTTGGCCAGGGCAACGGCCTTCTCCCAGGTGCCGTCGGTGCTGGCGTTGTCGGCGATGGTGATCCGGGCGGTCAGCGGGAACTCTCGGTTGACGAAGTCGTACAGGGCCCGGGTGCTGGCCTCGATCTGGGCGGCCTCGTTGAAGACGGGGACGACGATGTCGACGTCGGGGGCGGCCGCATCGACCAGGCCCGAAGAATGGGAAAGCTCGATCACGCTCATGGCAGCCATCGTGCGCCCGTCGCCATGCGACCCGCTCCACGCCGGCTGTGGGGTCTCTGTGAATCCGGGTCCGGAGGCGCCGCCCGCCCGAGGCGCGCCGCAACCCGGAAGCGTGTCCACGGCCGCCGTCTCTCGACGATGGAGCTCAACGGAACGAAGAGGGCTCGACGAGACCGGGCACGGCGCCGGCTCCCGGGTCGGGCTCGTGGGAGGCCGGCAGGCTGATGGTGATCGTCATCCCCTCCCCCGGCGCGCTCAGGGCCTGCACCGAGCCGCCGTGAGCCTCGACGATCGCGACGACGATCGACAGGCCGAGGCCGGAGCCGCCCTTCGTGCGCGAGCGCGACGGGTCCGACCGGTAGAAGCGTTCGAGCACCCGGCCCGCCTCCTCCTCGGGGACGCCGGGGCCGCGATCCGAGACCACCACGACGGCGCGGTCATCGATCTCTTCCACCCGCACCTCGGCCTCGGTGCCGGCCGGCGTGTGGGAGCGCACGTTGGCAAGCAAGTTGTCGAGAACCTGGCGGAGCCGATGAGGGTCGCCATCGACCTCGACCGGACGGGCGGCGACGAGCGCCAGTGGCCACTCGGGCGCGACCGTCCGGGCCGTCTGGGCCGCCTCGGCGCACAGCGTGACCAGCTCGACCGGGACGTGCTCGATGGTCTCGCCCTCGTCGAGGCGGGCCAGGGTGAGCAGGTCGGCCACCAGCCGGTCCATGCGGGCGGTCTCGGACCGGATGCCCGTCATCACCCTGGTCAGGTCGTCGGTGTTCCCTGCGGCGCCCCGCTCGAAAAGCTCGGCGTAGGCGGAGACCGCCGCGATCGGGGTCCGGAGCTCGTGGGAGGCATCACCCACGAACCGGCGGAGCCGCTCCTCGGACGCGAGCCGGGCCGCGAAGGCCGACTCGATCCGCCCGAGCATCACGTTCAGGGTCGTGGCCAGACGGCCAACTTCGGTCCGGTCGTTCTCGTCGGGGACCCGGTGCTGGAGGTCGCCGCCTGCGATCTGCTCGGCGGTCCGCTCGACCGAGGTGAGTGGCCGGAGCCCCAGCCGGACCAGCCACAGGCCGGCCAGCACCGCCGCCAAGACCGCGACCGCGCTCACGCCGAGCTCGATGAGCAGCAGCCGGTGCAAGGTGTGCTCGGTGTCGGTGATCGGCGCCGCCACCACCACCTCGGTCCCGTCGGCGAGCTTGGTCACCCGGACCCGGAAGTCCGGTCCGCCCTTCTCGGTGGACGGCTCCCCGAAGACGGCGAGGTGGGTCCCGTCGGGACCGGCCGTGAACCCGGTGAAGGTGGCCGGGAGGCGCGGCGTATAGCTGTGGCCGCCGACGATGGCCGCGCACTCGTTGACGTCGGCGCGGTCCCCGTTGGGGAAGACGGCGCGGTAGTTCGACGAGATCAGGGCGTCGCGTGCCCCGACCGGCGGGCACTCGGATGAGCGCGACTCGAACCGCGGCGGCAGCCCGAACCCACCCGGGTTGGGATGGACGAACGGGGCACTGTTCTGCTCGAGTGTCTGGTCGACCTGGTTGAGCAGCGAGGCATGCAACGCCGAATAGATGGCGACGTCGGCGACCGCGAGCGCCGCGATGGTCACCGCCCCCAGAACGAGGAGGAGGCGGGCCCGGAGCGACACCTAACCCCGGCCGCCTTCGTCCTCGCGCAACGAGTAGCCGACCAGCCGGATCGTGTGGATGAGGGGCGCCCCGAGCCGGTTGGTCTTCTTGCGCAGGTAGCTGACGTAGGTCTCGACCACGTTGCCGTCCCCACCGAAGTCGTAGTGCCAGACGTGGTCGAGGATCTGGGCCTTGGACAGCACCCGGCGGGGGTTCAGCATGAAATAGCGGAGGAGGTTGAACTCGGTGGCGGTCAGGCGGATCGGCTGGCCACCCCGGGTCACCTCGTGGGCGTTCTCGTCGAGCTCGAGGTCCGAGAAGCGAAGAATGCCTTCTTCCTCTGACTCCGCCCCCGATCGGCGCAGGATGGCGTGGACCCGCGCGATGACCTCCACCAGCGCGAACGGCTTGGTGACGTAGTCGTCGCCGCCGACCGTCAGGCCGGCCACCTTGTCCTCCAGGGCGTCGCGAGCGGTGAGGAACAGCACTGGGACATGGAGCCCGTCGTTGCGCAGCCGCCTGGTCACCTCGAGCCCGTCGAGGTCCGGGAGCATCACGTCGAGCACGATCAGGTCGGGGGGGCGCTCCTGGGCGGCTTCGAGCGCAACCCGGCCGTTGGTGGCCTGCTCGACGTCGAACCCCTCATAGCGCAGCGAGGTGGCGACGGAGTCGACGATGGACGGCTCGTCGTCGACGACGAGGATGCGCTGCTTTCTGGTGGCGGTATTCATCGGGTCTCCAGTCCAGGTTGCCACCCCCCGCTCCAGGGCGGATGTGGGCCCCCTGTGCACCCCCTGTGAGATCGGGCGGGCCCCGGTGCCGGGCGGGCTCAGCCAGGGCCGGTGGTATACCAAGCCCCATGAAGACCAAGAAGATCGGGAGCCTCGACGTCACGGTGGTCGGGCTCGGCACCAACAACTTCGGGTTCGGCATGGAGGCCGACGCGGTCGGGCCGGTCGTGGACCGGACCATCGAGGCCGGGATCAACTTCTTCGACACCGC
>JBOGFV010000056.1:0-8109 GCA_050743525.1 Acidimicrobiales bacterium | reverse complement strand
ACCGAAAACACATCAAGATCCATTAGACACGCCCTAGGGCGCCGTGCCACATCGTCCCGATCCAGTTGAAGAATTTGATCCCGGTGGGGACGGCGATCAAGAACGTCATGAGGGAGAAGAAGGGGAGCAGGACCGCTCCGGTCGCGAACATGTGATGTGCCCAGACGGTCATCGACAGCCCGCCGATGGTGAAGGTCGCGAAGATCATGCCCTTGTATCCGAAACATGGCTTGCGGCTGAACACGGGGATCACCTCGGTGACGATGCCGAAAAACGGCAGCGCCACGATGTACACCTCGGGATGACCGAAGAACCAGAAGAGGTTCTGCCATAGGACGGGTGACCCGCAGGCGTTCGGATCGGGGGCACCTGCCACCGTATGGCAGCCGATGACCGAGTAGACGAGCGTCCCGAAGTGCCGGTCGCAAAAAAGGAGCACGAGGGCGGCGGTGAGCACCGGGAAGGCGATCAGGATCAGGATCGCGGTGACCAGCATGTTCCAGGTGAAGATCGGCATGCGGAACATGGTCATCCCGGGGGCCCGGAGGTAGAAGATCGTCGCCACCAGGTTGACGCCGGTGAAGATGGCCGAGAACCCGGTGAGGATCACGGCCATGATCCAGATGTCCCCGCCGGCCCCCGGCGAGTTGGTCGCGTTCGAGAGCGGGGCGTAGGCGACCCAGCCGAAGCTGGCCGCGCCGCCGGCCACGAAGAAGCCGAGCATCATCGTGATCGACCCCGACAGGTACAGCCAGTAGGAGAGGGCATTCAGGCGGGGGAAGGCCATGTCGGGCGCCCCGACCTGCAGCGGCACGATGTAGTTGGCCAGGCCCCCGAATGCGAACGGCCCCGCGAACAGGTACAGCATCAGGCTGCCATGCATCGTGAACAGCTCGTTGTACTGCTGGAACGAGATGAGCGAGGAGTGCGGCGAGGCCAGCTGGAGCCGCATGATGAGGGCCATGATCCCGGCCAGGTAGAAGAGGACCAGCGAGGTGATCATGTAGCTCATCCCGATCACCTTGTGGTCGGTGCTGGTGAGCCATTTGAGGATCCCGGTCGGGCCGTGCTCCTCGTGGGCGCGGTGCTCGACGACCGCGACGACGCGGGGCCCGTTGGTCCCGTCGCCGGTCGTGATCGGTGGGGTGATGACGTCGGTCATGGGCTCACGCTCCGGGGCCGTTGGCGGCGATCTGCTGCTTCAGCTGCCCGATGGTCGGGTGAGGCCCACCGGTCTGGTGCACCCAGGCCTGGAAGTCCGACGGGGACACGGCCTTCACGCTGAAGAGCATGAGGGAGTGGTAGAGGCCGCACAGCTGGGTGCACTGGCCCCGGTAGACCCCGGTGTGCAGGACGTTGAAGTTGAAGGTGTTCACCGTGCCGGCCTGCGCGTAGCGGCTGAAGTTGAAGGCCGGCACGTAGAAGCCGTGGATGACGTCGGCCGTCTCGAGGTGGATGGTGACCGCCTCGTTGATCGGCAGCTCCATCTGGGGCGTCTCGAGCGTCTCGCCGACCACGACCTTGCCGGTCTCGGGGTAGTAGAACTGCCAGCCCCATTGGAAGGCGGTCACGTCGATCGTCACCTGGGAGCGGGGCACCGCGTCGACCTCGTTCTCGGTGATCACCGTGAACACGAACATCCCGAGGACGATCACGATCGGGACGACCGTGTAGAGGATCTCGATAGCCGGCCGGTACTGGGTCTGTCGGGGCAGGCGGTCGTGGCGCCGCCGGTACCGGAACATCGCCCACACGATGAGGCCCAGCACGAGACCGCCGACGATGAGGCCGGCCACGAAGAAGCCCTGCCACAGCTTGTAGGCGTCCTGGCCCTGGGTGGTCGCCCCCTTGAAGGCCCCGAAGTCGGGGACCTGGCAGCCGGCCAGCACGAGGGGGGCGAGGATCGCGAGCGGGAGGAGGCGCTTGGCCCGGCGCCCGGACACCGCCCGCCGGGCCCGACCCAACCGGTCGGGGGGGCCGGGGGGGGAGGGGTCCGAGGGGGGAGCAGGCGGCTCGGTCGACTGCCCTGCGCCACGCCAGAGGTCCACGTTGGCGAACCTTATCGAACCGCCTCTGGGAAATCGAAGTACCTGCTCGAAGGGTCGTCAGGCACGGGCCGAGGCGGTCGGCCCGGAACGGCTCAGCTCGGGTTGGGCTTCTCGTCGGCCACCGGGCTGGCGTTCTTGGTGGGGTCCTCGACCTCGGCCTTGGCTTCGGACATCCCCTTCTTGAACTCGCCCTGCGCGGACCCGAGGTTCCGGGCCAGCCTGGGGATGGCGGCGCCACCGAAGAGGACCACCACGACGACGATCAGGACGATGAGAAGATCGGGCCCAAAGATCTCTGCCAGCATGTCCAACCCTCCTCGGCCGACGCCGTTGCGTGGTCAGCTCTCAGGTTATCGCCTGGGGCGCCGAGGCGGTCCGGCGGGGCGCTCAGCCGTCCAGCAGCACCCCGAGGACCAGGGCGCTCAGCGCCGCCAGGCCCGAGAGCGAGCCCCAGACGGCCAGCCCCCGGCGGCCGGTGGCACGGGAGTGCAGGTACGCGGTCGCCCCGGCCAGCGTGACGACCGCCAGCTTGACCCACAGCACGTTCCGCCAGGCCGACGACTGGGTCGAGGGGTCGACGGCGACGACGTTCCAGATGCCGGTGGCGACGAGGACCGCGAAGGCCGGCCAGCTCAGCCGGGCGAAGGCGCGGGCGATGGCCCTTGGCGCGTCCGATGAGAGGCGGCGGGCCGTGGGCACCAGCCCGGCCAGGACGACCTGGCCGCCGACCCACACCGACGCCGCCAGGACGTGTAGCGACAGCCGCAGCGCCGTGAGCGCCGGCGCCAGCGAGCCGTCCGGATGGGTCAGCGGCCCAGCCAGTTCGGCGCGCGCTTCTCCGCGAAGGCGGTCGGCCCTTCGAGGGCGTCGGCCGAGGTGAAGACCTTCTGGGTGGCGGCGTCGCTCAGCTTCCAGGCCTCCTCCTCGGAGACGTCGGCGGCCTGGATGGTGATCTCGCGCCCGTAGCGGACGCTCAAGGGCGCGTTCTCGATGATCCGACCGGCCAGGGCCAGGGCCTCGTCGAGCACCCGGTCGCCCGGCACCACCCGGTTGACGAGGCCGAGCTCGAGGGCCCGCTCGGCCGTGAGCGAGTCCCCGGTCAGCGCGAGCTCCATGGCGATCGCCAGGGGCAGGCGCTTGGGCAGCCGGACCAGGCCGCCGCCCGCCGCGAGCAGGCCCCGCTTCACCTCTGGGATCCCGAAGATGGCGTGGTCGGCTGCCACGACCATGTCGCAGGCCAGCATCAGCTCGAACCCGCCGGCCAGCGCCGGGCCGTTCACCGCCGCGATGACCGGCACCGGGACGTGTCGCCGGCCGAGCCCGGCGAACCCGCCGGTCGAGCCGCCGATCGACCCGCCCTGGCCGGACGCGAACGCCTTGAGGTCCATGCCGGCGCAGAACGCCTTGTCGCCCGCGCCCGTGAGGATGATGACGCGCAGCGTCTCGTCCTTCTCGAGCTCGTCGAGCGCCTCGGTCATCGCGCTGGTCACCGCGCCGTTGACGGCATTGCGGGCCTCGGGCCGGTTGAGGGTGATGATCTCGACCGGCCCCCGGCGCTCGCGCAGGATGACGGGCGCCGTTTCGGCGTCGCTCATCGGTGGCTCCCTTCGATGCCCTGGACCGGGGCGACGCTAGCCCGGGCCAGCCGGGCCGGGACAGCCGATCGAGGAAGAGAGCAGTCGGGCCAAGGACGGTTCGAGAGGCGGGGACTATGGTGCCGCCCGTGACGACCAGCCCACTCGTGCCCGCGGCCACCGACAAGATCGGCGCCATGGGCAGCGCCTTCTACTTCGACCCGGCCACCGGGGCCCGGGCCCAGGAGCTCGGGCTCGACGCGTTCAAGTTCTACGTGATCGGCCGGGGCGGCGTGCTCGGCGACGTGGACTCGGGCGTCGTGGTGAGCGCGTTCGGCTACTTCGCGCCGGGCCGGCTCGGCGAGCAGTGGGACAAGGCCAAGGCGGTCATCGAACCCCGCACCGCCGGCCGCGAGTACTTCGAGTGCTGCGCCGCGTTCGGACGGGCCAAGTTCGGGGGCGTCGAGGAGCTCGACGAACTGTGCGACGCGCTCGGCAAGGTCAACGACGCCGCCGACCCGGCCGGGCTGGCCCTGTACGCAGGCATCAGGGCCGAGCCGCTCGCCGACGACCCGGCCGGCCGGGCCATGCAGCTGGTGACGGTGCTGCGCGAGTACCGCGGCTCGGCGCACCTGGCCGCCGTGATCACCCAGCTGCTCGAGCCCCGCATCGCCCACTACATGCGGCGGCCCGAGATGTTCGCCGCCTTCGGCTACGGCGAGGACCAGGCCCCCGAGGTGACCGACGAGCACCGGACCAAGTTGGCCGCGGCCGACGAACTCACCGACCGCATCGTGGACCCGGCCTACTCGGTGCTCGACGGCGCCGAGGCCGAGACCGTCATGCGCGTGCTCGGCGCCATGGAGGCGGTCCTGGCCTCCTGAGGTGGCGCCTCAGTCCCGGGGCTCCTCCCAGGATCGGGCGTCGACCGCGCGAGCGCCGAGGCCTGCCATCCCGGGCCCCCGCGTCAGGAAGCCGATGGCCCGGCGGTGCACGACCGTGTTCTGGACGCCCAGGCTGATGGCCAGGTACAGGAGCACGCTGGCCCCGATCACGCCGCTCGGGCCGTTGAGCTCCGCCACCACCGCGCCGAGGGCGAAGTGGGCGCCGATCGACACCGCCCACAGCCCGATGGTGAGCCAGGTGGCCTGCTGGGCGACGGCGTCGCGCTGGAGCGGGATCAGTCGGACGGTGCAGGCGCGCACCACGCCGAACACCGCGCCGCCGACCAGACAGCTGCCCAGCGCGAGCAGGCTCACGACCGTGCCGAGCGAGTGGGACTCGGTGTAGGGGATGAACTGCACGAGGCCCACCAGCAGGATCATCACCGGGATCCGCCCGGCGAAGCGGAGCCGGACCCGGCGGACCCGGCGTTGCCGGTACAGGACCCACGCGAAGACGGCGGCGTCGATCACCAGGTCGAGCACGCTCACGGCCCGACCCTACCGTCGCGTCGGCGCGGCCCCGTTCAGCCGGCTTCGAGCGCCAGCAGCCTGCGCTTGGTCGGCAGCCCGCCGCCGTAGCCGCCGATCGTCCCGTCGGCGGCGATGACCCGGTGACAGGGGAGGATCACCGGGATCGGGTTGGCCCCGTTGGCTTGCCCGACGGCGCGGAACGCCCGGGGCCGTCCGACCCAGCGGGCCAGCTCGGCGTAGCTGATGGTCTCGCCGTAGGGGATCTCGGCCAAGGTCAGCCAGACCCGCTTCTGGAATTCGGTCCCGACGAGCGCGAGGGGAAGGTCGAAGGTCTTCCTCCGACGCTCGAAGTACTCGTCCAGCTGGCGGGCCGCGTCGAGGACCGGGCCGCGCATCGCATGGCGGTCCCGATCTGCCGACGCCGGGCGGCCCGGGACGGCGAGCTGGAGCTCGACGACGGCCTCGTCGTCGGCCGAGACCACGAGGTCTCCGATCGGGGTCTGCACGCACAGCTCGACGAGGGACCCCTGCGTCGTCCGCTTCTCGGTCAGGGTCATCGCGCCATCCTCCGTTCCTCGGGTCCGATCGTGACACGGGGCGGGGGCGCGTTTCTGGCGATATTCGGACAGATCTCCGCGACCCCGCCCCGGAACGGAGGTCCGCCTTCACGACCATGGTGGCGGCCAGGAACGGCACGCGCCGGGCGCCGACCATTTGATCGGGCTCGAACCCACACTCGCGGGCGACCTGCCTCAGGGTCCTCTTGGAGAAGAGCTTGATGGGACCGAAGTCGGCCAGCGGCCGCCAGCGGGAGTCCGACTTGCCGGCGGCCACGATGGCCAGGTTCCTCCAGTAGCCGGGCAACGGGGTGGTGATGATGATCTGGCCTTGGTCTCCCAGGGCCTCGCGGCAGCGTCGAACGGCGTCCTCGGCAGGAACAGGTGCTCGATCACCTCGGCCGAGACCACGACGTCGAGCCGGCCGGGCCGCTCGGCGGGGAGCGGCTCGCCGAGGTCGTGCACGAAGAACGGGGCCCCGGGGTTGTCCCGCCGGGCCCGCTCGATCCCGCTCGGCGTGAGGTCGACCCCGCTGACCTGCTCGCCGGCGCCTCGCGGATCCGGGCCGTGAGCGCACCGTTGCCGCAGCCGAGATCGAGCACCCGGACCGGGCCTCCTGGGGCGGCGCCCGGAGCACCGCTGGCACCAGGGAGTGGTGGTTCTCGGCGGCGCCCGGGACCTCCCACTCGAGATGGTGGGATCGCCGGGATCCTGCGGATTCGACGCCAGGCCGAAGGTTCGGCCCGGGCCGGCCCGATCGGGCGGTCCGTCCGGAGTCGAGACCTCAGTCGGCCGGCTCGGCCCAGGTGATCCTCTTCGCCCGCTCGGGACGGACGTAGCCGTGGTCGACGAACCAGCGGGCCGAGTCCGCGATGGCCTCGGTGGCCGGCCGGGACCGGTAGCCGAGCTCGGTCCGGGCCCGGGCGTCGTCGAAGACCATGTGCTGGCGCGACATCCGCGCCGCCTCGAGGGGCACGTGGGGCTCGCGCCGGAGCAGCCGGCCCTCGATCAGGTCCGAGAGGTGCCCCACGCCGAGGCCGACCACCCCCGGCCACTGGCGGCCCGGGGCCGGGAGCCCGGTCAAGGCGGCCGCGCTCTGCAGCAAGGCCCTCATGGAGAGGTTCTCGCCGCCGATGATGTAGCTGCGGCCGCGGCGCCCCTGCTCGAGCACCAGCAGGTGCCCGTGGGCGAGATCCTCCACGTGGGCGACGTTCATGGCGGTGTCGACGAACCCGGGCATCCGCCCGTTCAGGAAGTCGAGCAGCACCTTGCCGGTCGGCGTGGGCCGGATGTCGCGGGGCCCGAGCGGGAAGGTCGGGTGCACGAGCGACACCGGGGCGCCCTCGGCGGCCAACCGGAGCACCTCGTGCTCGGCCACGTACTTGGTCTGCTTGTAGTTGCCGAAGAGGTGATCGATGTGGGCGTGGACCCGCTCGTCGGAGGGGTTGGCCGACCCGGGACGGAGGCCGATCGTCGCCACCGTGCTGGTGTAGACGACCTTCTGGCAGCCCGCCTCGACCGCTGCCTCGACGACGTTGCGGGTGCCCTGGACGTTCACGTCGTAGAAGACGTTGGGCTCCTTGGCCCAGAACCGAAACAGCGCGGCGGCGTGGAAGACGACCCGGGCCCCCTCGACCGCCGCCCGCACGTCGCGGCGATCCCGGACGTCGACCGTCTCGGTGTCGAGCTCCAGGCCCTCGAGGTTGGCCTCGTCCTCGCCCGGCGCCACCAAGGCCACCACCGACGCCTCCCGGGCCAGCAGCTCGCGCACGATGGCCGAGCCGATGAACCCGGCCGCGCCGGTGACCGCGACGCGGTCCCCGGGGGACAGGGTGAGCGGGAGCTCGGCCGACGCGCCGCTCAAGCGGGGCTCGCCGTCGGCTCGACCACCGCCGTGCCGTTGCCGTTGCCGGAGAGCCCGGCCGGCTCGAACGTGCCGTCGAAGTGGGGGTTGGGCCGGTGTCGGCCGCCCGGGAGCGCCCCGCGGGCCATCCGGCGGCCCATCTCGAAGAAGAGCCCGGAGCCCTTGTGGGCGGAGGCCAGGACGTCGTCGAGCGCCTCGACGAACGCGTCGACCTCGGCCTCGCCGGCGATGAGCGGCGGGAGCAGCTTGATGATGTTGGCGTTGTCCGCCGCCACCTGGGTGAGGATCCGGTGCCGGTGGAAGAGGGGCACGACCATCATTTGGGAGAAGAGGGCGTTGCGCATCGTCTCGAGCGCCCCCCAGCGCATCCGGAGCCGCCTCGAGGTGGGCTTGCCGAACACGAGCCCGATCATGAGGCCCTTGCCCCGGACCCCGTGCAACATCTCGTACTTCTCGACGAGCGGCGCCAGGCCCTTCTCGAAGGCCTCACCGGTTCGCCTCGCCCGGTCGACGATGTCCTCGTCGTCGAAGGCCGCCAGGGTGGCCAGCCCGGCCACCATGGCCAGCTGGTTCCGGCCGAAGGTCGTCGAGTGGACGAGCGCCCGCTCGATGGAGCTGTAGACGCTCATGAAGACCTTGTCGGTCGAGAGG
>JBOGFV010000055.1:0-2529 GCA_050743525.1 Acidimicrobiales bacterium | reverse complement strand
TCCCGGACCGCACCGTCGGACTGTCAACCGATGGCGGGCCGGACCGTGGGCGGGACACCTTGAAGGAGGCGTCGTGAACGTCGGCACGCCCGATATCGCGATGATCTCGCCATTTCCGGGGATCCGGGCCGAACGGGCCAACCCGAGCGGGGTGGCCGGCTACACGGCGCGGCTCGCCCAGGAGCTCGCCTCTGAGGGCGTGGGCGTGCACGTTGTCGCGCCCCGGATCGACGGCGAGCGTGACCTCGATCGTGTGGGCGGCGTGACCGTCGAGCGCCGGTTCTCCCGAGGGGGTGGGGCGCTGCCGAAGGCGGTCCGTGTCGCCGACGAGACGGGCGCTGCGGTGGTGCACCTCCAGCACGAGATCTTCCTGTTCGGGGGGACCTCGTCGATTCCCGGGCTGGTCCCGGCGCTGGCCACCCTGAAACGTCGTCGGGTCGGTCCGGTCGTGACGATGCATCAGGTGGTCGACCCATCGACGATCGATCGGGAGTTCACCCGGGTGCACCGGGTCCAAGTCCCCCCGAAGGCAGCCCAGCTCGGGCTGGCGGCGCTCCAGCGCACCGTTCGACGCCTCGCCGAGACTGTCGTGGTCCACGACCACAGTTTCCGCCGCCTCGTCCCCGGTGCCGAGGTAATCCACCACGGAGTGGATCAATCCGACATCGACTCGGGCGCCGACGCGAAGCAGGCCCTCGGTCTCTCCCCTGAGTGCCTTACGGTGCTCTGCTTCGGCTATCTGTCCCCGTACAAGGGCCTGGAGGCGGCGCTGGACGCCGCCGAGCAGGCTGGGTCGGCCATCGAGCTCGTGGTCGTCGGCGGGGAGCACCCCCGCCTGGCCGGAGTCGACGACTATGCGGCGGGGCTCCGGCGCCGCTATGGGTCGACCGCCCGGTTCGTGGGCTATGTGCCCGATGACGAGGTGCCTGGTTGGTTTGGGGCGGCCGACCTGCTCCTCCTCCCCTACCCGCGCCCGTTCTCGACGAGCGGCCCCTACGCGCGGGCCTTGGGCTTCGGCACACCGGTCCTGTGTTCGCCGGAGCTGGCCCTGAGCCTGGGGGCACCGTCCGACATGGTGGTCTCCACCGAGCCGGTGCTTCTGGCCGGCCGGCTGCTCGAACTGGCCAACGATCGCAAGCGGCTCCAGCCGCTGCAGAAGCTGACCGGTGACCTCGCCAAAGGTCGCTCGTGGAAGCAGGTCGCCCAACGACACGTCTCGATCTACGAGGAGGTAGCCCTTGCCAACCGCACTCCTGGCCGGAGCGTTCGGACAAGGCAATTTGGGGGATGAGGCACTGCTTCAGGCATTCGCTACGGCACTGCCCGACTGGCGAATGGTGGCGACGAGAAGCGATCGGCACGCCGACGCGCCAGGGGGCCGGCCCGCAGAGATAGTGGAGTTCGAAGGAGTCCCGAGTAGCCGGCCGCTCGCGGTCGCAGGCAAGGCCATGCGCGCCGACGCCGTCATCGTCGGAGGCGGGACGGTGTTCAAGATGCTGGACCGCTCGACCGGGCGCCGACCCCACAGCCTCCTCGCGAATGCGAGCGCGTTGGTCGGCTCGGCGTCGCTGCTCGGCCGGCCGGTCGCGATGGTCGGGGTTGGGGCCGGACGAATCGAGGGAGCCGCCGCCACAGCGCTCACCAAGTTCCTGGTTCGCCGCAGTGACCTCCTCATCTTGCGCGACGAGGAGTCGGCCGAGAAGCTGTCGGCGGCGGGCGCGGCGGGGCCGTTTCGGGTCGGTGCCGACCCGGCGTGGACGCTGCTCGGCCCGCCCGAGGCGGCGGGGCCGAGCCGGGCGCCACGCGTGCTGGTGGTCCCGTCCCGCGAGGCGGCGGCCCGAGTCGGCGGGCCCGGCAGGCTGCTGCGCCTGCTCGCCGCGACGATCGAGCGGCTCCGGGCCAACGGGCTGGAGGTGGCCCTGCAGCCGTGGCAGCTCGACGCCGACGGGATCGACGACGACAGGGCCATCGTCGAGGACCTGTGCGGCCGACTGGGCATCCCTGACGCGGTCATGCCGGCCCCGGGGTCTCTTCCGGATGCGGTGGAGTCGATCCGCGGTTTCGGTGCGGTCTTGTGCCTGCGGTTCCACTCGCTCGTCGCCAGCGCCGCCGCGGGGACCCCGGCGGTCGCGGTGGCACACGAGCCGAAGCTGGCCGGGTTGGCCCGGCGATTGGGGCAGCGCGCGGTGCCGCCGGACGTCTCGCCCGAAGAGCTGACCAGGGCGTTGATCGAGGGCATCGACGCGCCGGGGCCGGCCCCGGCGATCGTCAAAGAGGAGATCGACCGGGCCGAAGAGGGCTTCCGGCTGCTGCGGATCTTCCTCGCCGGGGGGACGGACGAGTCGGACCGACTAGGTGCCCTCCCCCTGGTGTCATGGCCGACGTAGGGAACACCGCCCAGCTCACCACCCGGCCGCGGCTGCGGTTCCCGGCCGCGGCCGTCCGCGAGCAGGCGGCGGTCGGGAGCGGCCAGGTCGTCGCCTGGGTCGGCAACCTCGCCTTCGCGCTGGTCATGGCCCACCTCCTGGC
>JBOGFV010000054.1:0-5076 GCA_050743525.1 Acidimicrobiales bacterium | reverse complement strand
GGACGAGCAGGGCCACCTCGGTGGCGGTGTCGAAGCCCAGCCCGAACAGGAACCCGATCGGGTACATCTTCCACGGGGTGTCCACCCGCCGGGACAACGGGCCGAAGAACCGCATCATGAGGCCGCGGTTGTTGAGCTGCCGCTCGAGCGCGTCGTCGTCGTACCGGCCGCTCCGCATCGCTCGGAAGACCTTCAGGATCCCGAGCAGGATCACCACGTTCAGCGCGGCGATGGCGAAGAGGAAGACGCCCGAAACCGAGGTGCCGATGAGGTTGGTGGCGTGCTGGAGCCCCGAGTTGCCGTTCCTCACCTGGGCGTCGAGGCCCCGGATCCCGAAGTTGAGCAGGACCGCCAGCACGAAGACCACCGAGGAGTGCCCGAGCGAGAAGAAGAAGCCGACACTGAGCGGGCGCTTGTTCTCGTGCACGAGCTTTCGGGTGGTGTTGTCGATGGCGGCGATGTGGTCGGCGTCGAACGCGTGGCGCATTCCGAGCGTGTAGGCGAGGATCCCGGTCCCCCACCCGAAGACCTGGGTCCTGTTGACGTGGTAGTGGCCGCCGAGCGCGGCGGCCAACATGGCCCAGCCGACGACGTTGAGGGCGACGATGGTGGCGGCCATGCCGCCGACCCGGGCCCACTCCCGGCGGGTCAGGCCGTTGCGGATCCGCCGCAGCGCCACGTACGGACTGACCACCGGGCTCCCCTTCCCCCTCGTTGCGACATCTTCGCAACAGCAGTTCGGAGGCAACCCTACCGCTGGATGACCCGATTTGGGATCGATCATCGGGCCGCCGCGCCGGGGCCGGTCAGGCCGCCGGGCTGCCCCCCTCGGGCCGAGCGTCGGCCGCCCATCGGCGTTCGACCTTGCCCAGCTTCCAGTAGGCAATGGCGCTCAGCCACACCACCACGAACAGGCCCGCGATCGCGAAGCCGGCCCGGTTGATGTCGAAGTTGGCCATGAAGCCCCAGAACCCCCCGTGGACATGCAGCTCGCTCGAGAGCAGGCCACAGAACTCGATGGTCCCAATGAGGAAGGCCACCGCGATCGAGAGCCCCGTGATGACCAGGTTGTAATAGACCTTCCGGACCGGTCGGGCGAACGCCCACCCGTAGGCGAAGTTCATGAAGCAGCCGTCGATCGAGTCGAACAGCGTCATGCCGCCGGCGAACAGGAGTGGCAGCGAGAGCACCGCGTACCAGGGCAGCCCCTGGGTGGCCGCAGCCGCGGTGGCGGCCAGCAGCAGGACCTCGGTGGCGGTGTCGAACCCGATCCCGAAGACCAGGCCGACGAAGTACATGTGCCAGGTCTTGGTGATCGATTTCATGAACCGGCCGAAGAAGCGCCACATGAGGCCGCGGGCCTGGAGCTGGCGCTCGAGCTCCTCCTCGTCGTAGAGGCCCCGTCGCATCCCCCGGAACACCTTGAAGATGCCGACCAGCACGACCAAGTTGAGGGCCGCGATGAGGTAGAGGAAGGTGGCGGCCATCGAGGTGCCGATCACCCCGCCGGTGGTCTCGAACCCCGAGTTGGGGTCGATCACCGCCCCAAACACCGCCCGGGCCGCCACGGCGAGCCCCACGCCGGCCGCGATGATCACCGACGAGTGCCCAAGGGCAAAGAAGAAGCCGGTGCCGAGCGGGCGACGCCCGTCGGCCATGAGCTTGCGAGTGGTGTTGTCGATCGCCGAGATGTGATCGGCGTCGAAGGCGTGGCGGGCGCCGAGGGTCCACGCGGTGATGGCGACGCCGATGCCGAGCCCGAGGCCCTTGAACCGGAAGTGGTGCGGGGCGACCGCAAAGATGAATATCAGCCAGCCGGCGACGTTGAGCGAGAGCACGCCGGTGCCCATGGCGCCGAGCCGCCCCCACTCACGCCGGGTGAGACCGGCTCTCAACCGACCGGGGGCCAGCTTGTGGGTTCGCACCGTCATCCTCCCGTTGGAGAGGACGAAGAGAGTTCTTGCGAGGACCCCGACTGGCACCCACCCGAACGGCCCTTCCTCCGAGGACTGAATTCGCGATGCAGGTCAGGCGACCGGACTCGTCCCCGTGGGGGCATCACCGTTGCGGGACAGCGCCGGGATCGCACCGGCTTCGCTGTTTCTGCACCACCGCCGTCGGCGGCCCGACCAACATAGCGGTGGCGTCGGGAGGCTGCCGGCCCTAGAGATTGATGGTCGTCGCTCCACGACGGCGAAACCGGATCAGGCCGGAAGCGAGGAAGGGGGTCCAGGTGCAGAGAGAGTGCGAGGCGAGCGTCGTCGTCCATGCGCCGCCCGAGGCCGTGTGGTCGGTCATCTCGGACGTGACCAGGGTCGGAGAGTGGAGCGGCGAGTGCCGCGGCGGTGCGTGGATCCCGCCGAGCAACGAGGCGTCGGTGGGGGCCCGCTTTCGGGGTCGCAATCGGCGGGGCGGCATGCGGTGGACCCGGGTCAATGAGGTGCTGCAGGCCGACCGGCCCGGCCACTTCCGGTGGAAGACGGTCAAGGCGGGCCCATACCCCGACTCCGTGGAGTGGGCCGTGGCGCTCGAAGCGGTCGAGGGAGGGACGAAGGTCACCGAAGGGTTCAGGGTGGTCGTCCTGCCCAGGTGGATGGAAGCCGCGATCGGCATCGCCATGCCGGCCCACGAGGACCGGACCCAGGATCTGGCCGACGACCTTGGGCGCCTGAAGGCGCTGGTCGAGTCGGAGCTCAGGGCGGCGTAGCCGCCTCGTCAGTCCTCGCCCCCGATGACTGGGAAGGCCGGGTCGAGGTCCAGCGTCCGGGACCCGAGCTCGGCACGCCACAGCACCGCGTTGGGCGTGCGTGGCCATCTCATCGCCTCGAACGGGACCTGGTCGAACCAGGCCTTGACCACCCGCAGGAACCCCCCGTGAGTGACGACGGCGAACGTCGAAGCGGGCGGCATGGCCGCGAACCCATCGAGACATCCGGTCGCCCGCTCGTAGAGCTCGCGCACCGACTCGCCTCCCTCCGGCTTGGCGTCGGGATCCGTGCAGCGGCCCTGGTCGTATCCGGTGAGCGCCGGCACCAGGGCGGCGGCGGTGCCGCCCTCGAGCACCCCGAGGTTTCGCTCGCGCAGGCGGGCGTCGAGGACGAGCGGGACCCCGAGACCAGTGGCCACGATCTCGGCGGTCTGCACGGCCCGTAGCAGGTCGCTGCACACAACCAGCTCGACGCCGGTCCCGGTGAGCAGCCCGGCCAGTGCGCCGGCCTGCTCGCGTCCCTCGGCGGTGAGGCCTGGCGCGTCGGCATGCCCCTGGACCAGACCCGCCTCGTTCCACCCGCTCTCGGCATGGCGGGCCAGCCACACGACCGGCCCGGTGTCTTCGGCCACCTCAGATCGGGTCCTGGACGTCGAGGGCGGCCGCCGGTGGCGCATCCGGTGCGTCCTTGGGTGCCGTGGCGGTCCGGCGACGCGACACCCATCCCGGGACCAGCGAATGCCACGGCTCCTGCTTGCGCCCCGTCAACGGCTCGGACAGCCGTGTCCGGGCCACCAGCTCGGTGAGGACGCAGCACAGCCCAAAGACGAGCACCACGGCCACCACCATGAGGATCGGCCAGGGGATCGTCGAGTTGAGATCCTTCCATCCGAGCCCGGCCAGCGCGTCGATGAACAGCATCTGGGCGAGATAGACGCCGTAGGAGTCGTCGGAGCCCATGTGGGTGAGCACGACGGTCCGGCGCGAGCGGGCCGGGCGGACCAGCGCCACCCCCACGAGGTAGACGGCCAGGATCGCCGCGATGTTCCAGGGAATCACGATCGGTTGGAACGGATCGGAAGCCAGACCCGACCCGAAGGCGGCCGTGTGGGTCCCCTGGACGAAATACCAGACCTCCGCGATCGCGGCGGTCACCAGCACCGCTCCGACGATATGGCGGCGGTGGCTCCGCAGCCATGCGTCGAACTGCTCGTAGTGCAGCGCCGCCAGGGCGCCGGCCACCAAATAGAACTGGTACGACATGACCTCCCGGCTGGCCCCGAAGTCGCGGAGGCCCTGCGGGAAAACGGCCCAGCGCATCAGCGCGACATAGGTGACCTGCACCAGGGCGCTGGCGATGAGGAGTCGCCCGTGGTGGCCCGCAGTCCGGCGCAGCAGGGCCAGGAAGGCGGGGAACACCAGATAGAACTGCAGGAGGACGACCAGGAAGTACAGCTGGTAGTAGCCGGTCAGCACCAGGAAGCCGAGGCGGTGCAACTCCCCCCCGGCCGAGAGGTTGGGGTAGTTGTGGAGCCCCTCCACGAAGTAGATGACTGTCCAACACAGGTACGGGACGCCGACCGTGATGAACCGCCGGCGCCAGAACCGCTTCAGGTCCCGCCGCTTCAGGTCGTAGTAGCTGTACGTGAGCATGCAGGCCGAGATGAAGAGGAAGGCCTCTCGGGTCACGTGCAGGAGCATCAGAGCGGCCCCGGCCGCCAGGCCGCTGCCGACCGGGGCGAAGATGATGATCGAGTGGGTGGCGACCACCCCGAACTGCTTGATGGGGCGCATCGCGTCGACGTGGTCGAGACGCTGCCTGGTGACCTGTCCCCGCGAGAGCGATGGCGCGTTGGCGCCCTCGGGCAGGACGGTGGTCACCGCCGCAGCGTACGAACCCCCCCTGGGCTGTGCATCAAAGGGACCTGGGAAGTAGCTGGGCGCGTTCGGCCACGTTCCGGCCACGCCAGGCACGGACGGGACATCCGCACCCAGGGAACTAGCAGGCTGCGCCGAGCCTGCGCCCAGGATCAGCCCAGGGTTTCCCAAGGTCGCGCGGGGACACTGGAAGGACCACCGCACGCCGTCGCGCACCGAGAGGATCCCGCCGGATGGGCCACGTCCACGAGCTGCTCGCCAAGCGGGCCAACCACGACCCGGACCGGGTCGCGTTCATCCACGGGCGCGATGGCGAGACGGTCTCCTGGGGAGAGGTCCGGACCCACTCCGCCGAGTGGGCCGAGCGGATGGGCAGCGACACCGAGCGCCGCCGTCGGCTGGTCGGGATCGCGCTCGGCTCCCCGACGAGCTTCTGCCGTGCCTATCTGGCCGCCCTCGACACCGGGACGCCGATCGCGCCACTCGATCCC
>JBOGFV010000053.1:0-3486 GCA_050743525.1 Acidimicrobiales bacterium | reverse complement strand
GCGACCCGCTCGAGCCGGCGGTCTCGGCCCTCGACGCCCGGGCCCAGTGGCCCCGGGTGGCCGAGGCGGTGGCGGCCCTCCCCGAGGCCGAGCGAACGGTGCTGCTCCTCTACGCCTGGGAGGAGCTCGGCTACGACGAGATCGCCGAGACCCTCGAGGTGCCGGTCGGCACGGTGCGGTCCCGCCTGCACCGAGCCCGATCCCGGCTGCGGGCAATGACCGAAGGGGACGAAGCGGCGGGGCCACCCACCCGGTCGGAGGCGAGGCCGTGAGCGACGAACTGGAGGCGCTGCGGCGGCTGCGTCCGGACCGGGTCCTGCCCGACGACCCCATCGACCCGGAGCTGTTGCGCCGCGAGAAGGAGCAGCTGATGGCGGGCATCACCGCCCCGGGCATCGAGGCCCGCCCGACCCCGTCGATCTATCCGCGCCTCGCCTACCGGGACGAGGCCGCGGCACTCGAGTTCCTCGTGCGGGCCTTCGGCTTCCGTGAGCGTCGAGAGGCGCGGATGGAGCACCTCGAAGGGATGCTGGCCTGGCTGGAGGTCGGGGACGGCGTGGTGATGATCGGGCGGGCCGGCGCAGCGAACCACGGGCTGTCCAGCCCCGCCGACGTGGGGGTCATCACCGCCATGGTCAACGTCTACGTGCCCGACATCGACGCTCACCACCGGCGGGCCGAGGCCGAGGGGGCCCAGGTGGTCATGGAGCTCGAGGACATGTTCTGGGGTGACCGCCGGTACGAGGCGCTCGACCTCGAAGGACACCGGTGGCACTTCGCCGAGCGATCGCCGCGGTTGCGGCGGCAATGACAGCGGCCTGGGCCGACCACGGTCATCCCACCCCGTCTCGGTCGCTCAGTGACTGACCATCTCGCCAGGGTGCGCCGGTGCTCTGACACGACGACCACGCCCGAACGGCCAGGTCGTTTGTCCTGCCCGGTTCCGATCCCGTCACGATGCCGTTGACAGGTCCTCGGGCTCCTTTCCCTTGGACTCGGGGATCGCGAACAACAAGGCCGAGATCGGCAGCACCGGGAGGAAGGTGACGATGGCGGCCAGGTTGAGCCGGTTGCCGACGTCGGCCACCGCCCCGAACAGGATCAGCCCGACCACCGCGCCGATGACCCCGGCCACGATGAACCACCCCGCCACCGAGGCCCGCACCGAGGTCGGGAAGACCTCGTTCACCATCGACCCGAGTGGCGGGCTGATGATCCCGCCGGCCAGGGCCCCGAGCGCGTAGCCGGCGAACAGAGCCGGCTTGGTTCCCGAGTAGAGGAGGATCCCGAAGCCGGCCATCCCGACCATGGCCGTGACGATGGTGGGGCGCCTTCCCAGGTGGTCGGCCATCCAGCGCCCGGCCAGCAGCCCGGCCAGGCCGGCGGGTGCCGCGATCACCACCATCGCGGCGGTGAGCGTGCCCGAGACATGCCGGACGTCCTGCGCGTAGACGAACACGAAGCTGTTGGCCGGACCGGTGATCACCGAGACCGCGAAACCGACCGCGCACACGAGCAGCAGCCGGCGCCGGAACCGCCGGCCGACCGGGCCGAGGACCGGCTCGCCGTGCTCGGCCGGGCTGGCCCGCTGGAACCGGTCGGGCTCGGCCACCGTGCGGGCGATGAAGGGAAGCGCGAGCAGCGGGACGACCGCCAGCGCGAAGACGCCGCGGAACCCGATCGTGTTGCGGCCCAGGTTGTAGAGGATGGCGGTCACGCCGGCACCCACCGCGTAGCCGGCCGCCACCAGCGACACCGCCTTGGCCCGGTTGGCCGACGACGTCAGCTCTCCCGCCGAGACCTGCGCGAGCGCGTTGGTGGCGCTGAGCATCGGTCGGCCCAAAGCGAAGATGGCCACGAACCACCAGTAGTTGGGGCTGAGGGCAGCGCCGGCGGTGATGACGAGGCCGGCGGCGCAGCACGCCAGCAGCGTTCGGCGGCGCCCGAGCCGGTCGGCCAATCCGGCGAGCGGCAGCCCGCCGATCGACGCGACCCGGATCAGGGCGAGGCCGATGCCGATCGTCGATCCGGACAGCCCGACCCGGGCGGCGAGGCTCCCTCCGTGGGTGACATGGCCGAACGTCTTGGCCACGTTCCCGAGCGCCGCCACCGCCCCGAACTGACCGAAGCCGGCCGCCACCGCGACGGCGGCGACTGCGAGCACGGTCGGCGCGCGCCACGAGAACAGCGAGAACGCACCTCGGTCTTCGTCGGTGGTCGGCCTGGCGTCGCCCACCGGAGCGTCGGGCACGCTCAGAGGCCGATCATCCCGACACGACCACCTTCGGGGAGAAGCCGATGAAGAGGCCGGACTCGACCACCCCGGGAATGGCCTTCAGTTCGCGCTCGGTGTGTTCGTCGATGTCGCCGATGCGCGCGTCGAGCAGGTAGTTGCCCCGCTCGGTGAGGAGCGGGCCGTCCTTGCCATCGCCGTGGCGAAGCACCACCTCGCGATACCCACGCTGTCCGAGGGCATCGCCGACCAGACGGATCGCCTCGGGCACGACCTCGACCGGGACGGGGAAGCGGGTGCCGAGCCGGTCGACGAGCTTGGTCGGGTCGACCACCACATAGCGCTCCGGAGAGCTGGCCATCACGAGCTTCTCGCGCAGGAGCGCGCCGCCACGGCCCTTGATCAGGTTGCCGGCCGGGTCGACCTCGTCGGCGCCGTCGAACGACCAGTCGGGCCGGGCGGTGGCCAGCGAGGCGACCGGGACGCCGAAGCCGGCGCAGGTGAGCTCCACCTCGAGCGAGGTCGGCACGGCCGTCCAGGCCAGGCCTTCGGCCCGGGCCCGGTCGGCCAGGGCCTCAATGGTGAGGCGGCTGGTCGATCCGGAGCCCACCCCCACCACCTCGCCGGGGCGAAGCCGCTCGGCCATCTGGGCCGCCGAGGCCCGCTTGGCGGCTTCGTTGGCGACGGTCCCGGCCCAGAGCTGGCCGTCGTCGAACGCCACCTCCCAGGATCCCACGCGCCTGTTCGCCTCCCCGGCTCGCCGAGCGCCCTCGCCGGCGATCCTAATGGGGGCCGTCGCGCCGCCTGGGCCTGGTCCGGAGCGCATCGGCGCGGGGCGCGAGGGCGGCCGGCTCGGTACCGTTACGGACGCGGCGGAGCGCCGCGGGGAGGGTGCCATGACCACCGAACTCACCTCCGAACGGGGAACCGGCGGGGATCAGTGGGAGATCGACTCGCCGATCTCGACGGTCTTCGACTTCGACTACACCGACGGTCGGGACCAACTGCTCCGCCTGTACGACAAGGGCACCCGCCGCCAGTGGATCGGGAGCGACCGGCTGGACTGGTCGCTCGACGTCGACCCGGCCAACCCCGTGCTCATGCCCGACGACATCCACCCGCTGTTCGGCACGCCGTGGTGGGACAAGGCGACCGAGAAGGAGCGCACCGAGATGAAGCGCCACGTCGAGGCGTGGCGGTTCAGCCAGTTCATGCATGGCGAGCAGGGTGCCCTCATCTGCACGGCCAAGATC
>JBOGFV010000052.1:0-9571 GCA_050743525.1 Acidimicrobiales bacterium | reverse complement strand
CCCCCGGGGCGGCCGCGATGGCCGAGGCGGCCGAGTCGGCCGCGTTCGGCGGCCGGGAGCTGGGCGCGACCGTGGCGGCCCGGCTGGTGGCCGACGCCCGGGCGCTCCGACGGCGGGTTCGGCGCGTCCCGCCGGCGCGGGTCCGGACCGTCGCTCGGGGCGACCTCCAGAGCCCTGACCGGGACGAACGAGCACGCGTTCGATCGGGCCGGTGGGGCTGACCGTCCGTAAGCTCGAAGGCCCCACCCGGGTCGAGCGACCCCAGGACCCCAAGGAGAGACGATGAGCGGCTCCCCCACCCAGGGAATCAAGACCGTGCTGCATCCCGTGTCGGACCTGGCCAAGTCCAAGGCGGTGTACGCGGCGCTGCTCGGCATCGAGCCCCAGGCCGATGCGCCCTATTACGTCGGCTTCGACACCGAGGGCCAGCACATTGGGCTCGTGCCCAAGGGCGGACCCCAGGACATGAGCTCGCCGGTCGCCTACTGGCACGTCTCGGACATCGAGGCGAAGCTGGCCGAGGTGGCCGCGGCGGGCGCGGCAGTGAAGGACGCCCCTCGCGACGTCGGCGGCGGCCGGCTCGTGGCCACGTTCACCGATCCCGACGGCAACGTCTTGGGGCTGACCCAGGACCCGTGAGCACGCACCCCGCGGCACACGCTCCCTCACCATTTCCTCAGGATCTGGGCAATTGGGGCTTGTCGATCCGAGCCAATACATTACTGCTATTCTTTTAGAAGTAACGAATGCGCGCAACGATGGGACCAGCGGGAACGGAGGTCCAGATCACCTGGCAGGGCCGCCGGGCTCATGCCTTCGTCCCCGAGCTCCTGGCCAACCGTGATCTCGAGCTCGATGCCAAGACGGTCGCTCGGACAGCCGTCGCGGCGAGCGAGGCGGGTCACGCCGCCGAGGCCCTCGATCCCGACTCCGAGGCTCTGGCTCGCCTCCTGCTCCGCTCCGAGGGGGTCGCATCCTCCTACATCGAGAGCATCCGTGCCCCTGTGGTCGACGTCGTGCTGGCCGAAGAGCAGGTCGGGCGCCAAGAAGCAGGTGCCGCCGCGTGGGTGGCCGCCAATCTGGCCGCGGTCATCGAGGCCGTCGCGACAGCCAGCACGAGAGCCGCGCTCTCGCTGGAGATTCTCTGCGACTGGCATCGGACACTCATGACCGGGAGCCCGACCCCGGAGCGCTACGTCGGAAAGGTCCGCGAAGAGCAGGGCTGGATCGGGGGCACCAGTCCCTTCGACGCCGCGCTCGTCACTCCCCCACCGGGTGAACTCGACCCGCTCATCGACGACCTTTTGGCCTTCGTGAACCGGGTCGACGTCGATCCCGTGGCCCAGGCGGCCGTCGCCCATGCCCAGTTCGAGATCATCCACCCCTTCGGCGACGGCAACGGTCGGGTCGGTCGGGTGCTGGTGGCATGGATCCTGACCCGCCGGCTTGGCCTCTTGGTCCCCCCACCGGTCAGCGTGGCCATCGCCGCCGACGTCGGTGGCTACACCTCAGGGTTGACGCTCTTCCGCCTCGGAGATCACTCGACGTGGGTCCGCTGGTTCGCCGAGGCCGTGACGAAGGGCGGAGAGGCCCAACGGTCCCTCATCACCCGGGTCGAAGAACTGCGTCGCCAGTGGGCCGAGCTCCTGGCGCGTTCGGGGGCTCGCAAAGTCCGAAGCGACGCCGCCCTCTTCAGCGTGCTCGACCTGATGCCGCGCCATCTGGTCTTCACCACGCCGATCCTCGAACGCGAACTGGGGATCTCCCGCCGGGTCGCCGGCGCCACGTTGCGCCGCCTGGCCGACGCGGAGATCCTCACCGAGTACGGGACCGTGGCGCCCGCGGCAGTCGGCCAGCCGGCCGCGCTCTACGTCTCACGCGATCTGCTCGGGTTGGCGGGGTCGAGTCCGCTGCGCTGATGCTCCCTCTCCATCAGTTTCAATCCGTGGGTTGGGAACGCGGCCCGGTGGCGCCGTAAGGGTGGGGGGGTGCCATCAGAGCCTTCGATCGAGATCGGCCCGAGTTCGCAACCCGGACCGTCCATAAGGGTGCTTTGGGCTCAGCGGCAGATCTCGGCGACCACAACCGAGACGTTGTCCCGACCACCCCGGTACAGGGCTCGCGCGACGAGTTCGTCAGCCGTCGTTTCTATGTCATGGTCCGCCGCCATCAACGACGCGATCTCGTCGTCGGGCACCTCATTGAAAAGGCCGTCCGTGCACAGGAGCAAGCGATCGCCTTCGGCGACTGGGTGGACGGAGCTATCCAGCTCGACATCTGGTGCGACGCCGAGCGCTCGGGTGAGCACGCTCCGGTGGGGATGGTCGAGGGCATCTTGGAGGTTCAACTCGCCACGCCGCACCGCTTCGGCGGTCACGGTGTGATCATGAGTCAGTTGCGTCAACGAGCCATCGCTCGCCATGTAGGCCCGGCTATCGCCCACGTTGACGACCGCGAGGTTCCCGTCTTCGGTCAGGCCGACCGCACAGATCGTCGTGCCCATACCCTCCAACTTGGCATTCTCGCTGGCACGGTCCCAAATGGCCCGATTCGCTGCCCGTACGCCCGCTTGAAGTTCATCGAGCGATCGCCCGGAAAAGGCGGCCTGGATGAGTGCGATCGCGACGATCGATGCCACCCCGCCGCCCCGATGGCCGCCCATGCCGTCTGCGACCGCCGCCAGACGATCGCTGCTCACGATGGCGTCCTCATTGTTCTCACGCACTCGGCCGATGTCCGTGCGGTTGGCCGTCCTCAACTGCCTCATTGACACTCTCCCTATCCGCCTCTTGTCGATGTTTGGGAACCGCCTGGCCTCGGTAGCCAGCAGCTGGCCCGCGAGGGCGAGAGCCTCATGTCGCTGATCTGCGTCGATCTCCACTTGCCTCGCCCATGCATCAAGCTGCTTGCCAGAGGGATCACGAAGGAATGCGCCGATGTCGGTCAGGGGCATGCCCGCCTCTCGAAGCGCGTCGATCAATTGGGCCTCGTGCAACTGAGAGGGCGAGTAGTACCGGTAGCCCGACGCCGAATCAACCGCCGCCGGGACGAGCAGACCGCCGACTGCGTAAGTTCGGAGGCGCTTCGGTGACAAGCCAGAACGCGCCGAGAACTCTCCGATCGGCATGAGTTCGTCCACGTAGGCAGCATGAACCCTGACCGGGGGTGAAGGTCAAGTACCGGAACGGAGTTCTCAGCCACGCTTTTCCGTCGCCCCAGCCGTGCCGGTGATGTGTCAGCCTTCTGCGTAGGACACCAGGTTTTGAGGCGTCACATGCACCGGAGGACCATCGGGTATGGGATCAAAAGGCGTTCGCAAGCGGAAGCCCGGTAGGCGCCTCCCGTCGTTGCGAGGGAAAGCTCGCTACATCGACGAACCTCCGGTGATGTGGCCGTCGGCGTCGTCGGGCTTTGAAGCAGATCAGTACTCGCCTGCCGGTGTGATGCAAGGTCTATGGCGATTCGGCGGAGGTCGGAGCGACGCCCGTGAAGATGAAGCTCGGGTCCGCCAATGGAAGATCGGCCGGACTGGCTCACTGATCTTGCGGCTCCTCGGGTACCGGTCCAAGCCCAAGAACAATGGTGGGGTGTAAGGCCGCTCAGTCATTGCTCAAAGCGAACGCCTCGTCGAACGACGCGCCGGCCGTGAGCAGCGGGCGATAGGCCATCAGCTTGCGGGCCCGTGTGAGCGCGGCCACCGCGCTCAGGCCGTTGCCGCGCCGGTACAAGGCGACGAAACGCTCCTCGAGGGAGCCGTCAACCACGACCACCTCGTCGTCGGGCCCGGGGCGGCCCAGCATCTGGATCTTCTCCCCGTACTGGTCCGACCAGAAGTACGGCACCGGCACGAACGGGGCGGCCGCGGCCCTGCCGGCCAGGAGCCTCGAGGCCACCGAGTCGCCCATGTCGGCAGCCATCTGCCAGTGCTCGATGCGGGTCAGTTGGCCGCCGAAGGGCCACCGGGCCAGGTCGCCGGCCGCCACCACCCCGTCGGCCGCGAATAGCGACTCGTCGCACACCACCCCGTTGTCAAGGGTGAGCCCCGAACCCTCCAGCCACGAGACTTCGGGGACCACGCCGATACCGGCGGCCACCACGTCCGCCTCGATTGTCCCGCCACCGGCCGTCGTGACGACGAAGCCGTTGTCGGCGCGCTCGACGGACGCGACCGCGGTGTCGGTCAACAACTCGACCCCGTTGCGGGCGTGCAGGGCGCCAAGGGCCGCGCCGATGACCTCCCCGAGCGCCGGCGCCATGGGCACCGGGAGCATCTCGACGACCGTGACGGTGCAGCCGAGCCCGGCGCAGGTCGCGGCCACCTCGGATCCGATGAAACCGGCCCCCATCACCACCAGTCGGACGCCCTCGGCGACCGAGTCGCGCAGGGCTGCTGAGTCCTCGAGGGTCCGCAGCACCAGCACCCCGGCCTCGGCGAAGGGATGCCGCGGGGTCGCGCCGGTGGCCACGACCACCGCGTCGGCATTCACGACCGATCCGTCGTCGAGCTCGAGGCGACGGGCCGCCGCGTCGAGCGACTCGGCCCGGCGACCCAGGCGCGCCTCGATCCCGAGGTCGGCCACCACGGCCTGGTCGACGAGGCCGGTCTGCTCCGGCGCCCACTTCCCGGACAGCACCTGCTTGGACAACGGAGGCCGGTCATAGGGGAGGTGGTGCTCGGCCCCGACGAGGATGAGCGGGCCGCGGAACCCGCCCCGGCGGAGCCCTTGGGCGGCCCGGAGCCCGGCCAGGGACGCGCCGACGACCGCGACGGTCCCGTCGGGGTCGAGGGGTCCGGCGGCCCCCCCGCTCACTGCCCGAACATGGCCAGCCACTGCTCGACCGAGCGCGGCATGAACACGTAGTTCTCCTGGCGGACCTGGGCCATCGGCGCGGAGGGGTCGGGCGAGTAGCGGTGGCCGGGGTACAGCACGGTCTCGTCTGGGACCGCGGCCAGGCGGGTGGTGAGCGACTCGTACATCTGGGCCGGGTCGCTGCCGGGAAGGTCGGTCCGCCCGCAGCCCTCCAGGAACAGGGTGTCCCCCGAGACCAGCCGGCCCTCGACCAGGAAGCACTGGCTGCCGGGCGTGTGCCCGGGCGTGTGGATCAGCCGGATCTCGACGTCGCCCACCGAGACCACGTCACCGCTGTCGTGGGCGACCAGGTTGGCGTCTTCCAGGCCGGCCGCCCGCTTCACCCACGGCACCTCGTCGCGCTGCACGTGGATGGGGACGTCGACCCGCTCGAGCAGGGCCGTCGCCCCCTCGATCTGCCACCCGCCCATCGAGCCGCCGATGTGGTCGGGGTGGTAGTGGCTGACCAGCACGCCGACGCAGGTCATGGCGTCGGCGGCCAAGAGGTCGAGCAGGTCCCCCACCGAGTAGGCGGCGTCGACGATCAACGCCTCGCCCCGCTCGCGGTCCCCGATCAGGTACACCTGGTTGACCATCTGTCGGGCCACCTGGTCGCCGAGCGCGAAGTCTTGGCCCGAGAGCAGCTGGCGGAAGTAGAGGCGTTCGTCGTTCATCACTGGTCAGAACAGCCCCGGGGCTTCGTCGTCGCTCGGCCCGTCCTCTTCGGGATCGTCCGGCCCGGACACGCCGACCGCCGCCTCGAGCTTGGGCACCAGCTCCTCGACCTGGGCCCGGGTGTGGCGAAGCCGGCGGTCGAGCTCGTTCACGATCGCAGTGGCCCGCTCCAGCCGCCCGACCAGCTGGTCCACGTCGAGGTCACCGCGCTCGAACACGGCCACGATGTCGTCGAGCTCGCGGCTGGCCTCGCCGTAGCTCAGCTCGGCGACCGGCACCGGGGCGTCCGCTGCGGCCGTCACGAACGCTCCTCCTGGACGATCGAGCGCGCCGTGGCGTCGGCGAAGCGGGTCACCAGCACGTCGCCGGCGGCGAGCGAGCCGCCTGAGCGAAGGATCCGTCCGTCTTCGTCCATGGTCAAGGTGTAGCCGCGTTCGAGCTGGCGCTCGACGTCGTAGGCGGCGAGCAGCCGCTGGAAGACCTCGAGGTGGCCTTCGGCGTCGGCGACCCGCCGCCGGGCCCCGGGTCCAAGCCGGGCCGCCCGGGCCGCCACCGACGCCCGGGCCTCGGCCAGGGCCGCCGGCGCGCCGCGGGCGATCGACCCGGCCCGCTGCTCAAGGCGCTCGCCGTGCCAGCGCAGCTGCTGGCGGGCCGTGGCGGCCAGCCGGCCCTGATTGGCGGCCAGGTGTCGGTCGGCCGCCTCGACCAACCGATGGGTCCCTCCTCCGATCCGGACGGCCGGGTCGGCGACCGAGCGCTCCCACCACTCGGTGAGCCGGGTGGCGAGCTCGTGGCCGCACTCGGTCGGCGTGACGAAGGCGCGGTTGGCCACGATGTCGGCCACCGACTGGTCTCCGGTGTGCCCGATCCCGGTCCACACCGGGAGGGGGCTCGACGCGATCGCCCTTGCCACCGGCGCGCTGTCGAAGGCGACCAAGTCGGCCTTGGAGCCGCCGCCCCGGACCACGACGACGAGGTCGCAGTCCGATGCCCCGCACTTTCGGATGGCCCGGGCGATCGAGCGCGGAGCGTCGACGCCCTGCACCGCGGCCCGGGCCAACTCGACTCGGAAGGAGAGCCCACAAGCGCGCAGTTGGCCGAGAAAGTCGCGGCACCCCTCGGTTTCGGGGGAGGCCACCAGCGCGATCCGGACCGCCACCTCCGGCACGGGCCGGGCCCGGTTGGCGTCGAGCAGGCCCTGGGACCGCAGGGCCTCGAGAAGCGCCGCCCGCTCGGCGGCCAACCGGCCCAACAGCGCGGTGACGTCGAGGCCGGCCATCACGAAGTTGATCTCGGCCCGGGCCCGGTAGAAGTCGACCCGGCCGTAGAGGTGGACGACCGACCCGGGGGCCAGCTCGAGGCCCGACTTGGCCAGCTGGGCCCGCAGCGGGCCCCAGGTCTGGCGCCAGCACCGGACCTTCAGCACCGGGGCCTGCCGGTCGCCGCCCGAGTCCGGGTCGACGAGGTCGAGGTAGCAGTGGCCAGTCCGATCCGAGATCGTCTGGACCTCGCCCCGGACCCACAGGGGCTGGCGGGGCGGGAACTCGGCGACCAGCGCCTGGTCGACCCGGTTGTAGATCTGCGCGATCGACAGGACGTCGGCCTCGCCCTCCGGAGCCAGGATCGCCCCCAGGCGGCGCCCCCCGGCCGGGCCGGTCACGACGTCACCGGCCGCGACGCCCTTGCCAGTTCACTCACCTCCGAGAATGTAGGGCCCGACGGGACCCGCCCTACTCCTGGCGCTTCGCCTTGGCGCGCCGAGGTCCGGAGGCCAGCAGGGTGAGCCCGATCCCGACCAGCCAGACGTCCTTGGCCAGCGCCGTGCCCTGGCCGGTGGGCCGCAGGCTGTCGGGCTTGTGCATCGAGTCGTTGTGGGCGTACATCCACATCAGCCCGCCGGCAAACGGCGTCAGGGCCAGGCCGGCCAGGCGGTCCGAGACCAGGGGAAGGACGAGTGCCGAGCCGATCCCGACCTCGGCGGCGGCCAGGCCCTTGACGAACTGGGTCGGGGGGATCTTCTCGAAGAACGGGAACGCGCCCTTGGCCGCCTTGTGCAGGCCCTCGGCCCGCTCCTCGTCGGCTCTCCACTTCTCGATGCCGGTGTTCAAGAAGAACGCTCCGGCGGCCATCCGGATCGGTTGGTTCGACACTTTCCGCATTGCGTTCGCCTCCTGCGCCATCGCTTCGCTGGGATGAATCCCGTGCCTGGGGAATCGTGGGCGGGACGGCTCGGTGCCCGGACAACTGACCTACCCGCCCTCGAGCCCCGGTAATCCGGGCCGACCGGGTCGTTCAGGCGAAGACGACGGTCTTCTTCCCGTTGCTCAGCACCCGGAGCTCGATGTGCCACTGCACCGCGTGGGCCAGGGCCAGGCACTCGAGATCCCGGGTCATCGACTGGATCCGGGTCGGCCCCACGGCGTGGTCGACCGGCGCGGTCACCTGCTCGATGATCGGGCCGTGGTCGAGCGTCGAGGTCACGTAGTGGGCGGTGGCGCCGATCACCTTGACTCCGGCGTCGTAGGCCTGCCGATGGGGCGAGGCGCCCTCGAAGCCGGGCAGGAGCCCGTGGTGGATGTTGATGATACGCGACGGGAGCCGGTCGACCATGAACGGGGTGAGGATCTGCATGTAGCGGGCCAGGACGACCAGGTCGACATCGAGGCCGTCGACCAGCTGGAGGACCGCCGCCTCCTGGTCCGGTTTGGTGTCGGCATCGACCGGCAGGTGGTGGAACGGCACCCCGTACATGGCGGCCAGCCCGGCCAGGTCCGGATGGTTGGAGACGACGGCCGGGATCTCGACGGCGAGCGAGCCGGTCTGGTGCCGGTACAGGAGATCGTTCAGGCAGTGGCCGAGCTTGGAGACCATCAGAAGCAGCACCGGTCGGCGGCTGGCGTCGTGCAGCTCCCAGGTCATCTCGAAACGCGAGGCCAGCGGTTGGAAGGCCGAGCGCAGGCCCTCGACCGGTTCGGCCGGTCCGACCGGTTCGGCCTGGACCCGCAGGAAGAACCGGCCCGAGCCGGGGTCGCCGAACTGTTGGCTCTCGACGATGTTCAGGCGACGCTCGGCGAGCCAGCCCGTGACGGCGTGGACGATCCCAACCTGGTCCGCGCACGACAGCGAGAGGGTCACCGACGACACGTCTCCCATGCTGGGTCTCCCGGTTCCGGTCCCTCGCCTCGCCCGTCCGGCGCGGCGCTCCCATCCAGTCTGGCCGGTGCCTGCGGGGTCGTAGAGTTGGGCCAGAAGGGAACGGAGACACCATGACCCTGATCGAACAACCCAAGCGGGCCGCCTTCCGGGCGATGAGCGAGGGCACGGCCGAGGACTGGGCCATCATCCGCTCGGCCCCGGCGAGCGTGCCGCTCTGCGACTCGGTGCTCGAGCAGCTCCAGCGGCTGGGCGACGACCCGGGCGGGTTCGCGGTGGATCGCCTGACCCACAGCCTCCAGACCGCCACCCGGGCCGAGCGGGCCGGGCGCAGCGACCTCTACGTGCTCGCCGCCCTGCTGCACGACATCGGCGACAACCTGGCCCCGTCCAACCACTCCGAGTTGGCTGCGGCGGTGCTGCGACCCCACCTCCCCGACGACCTGCACTGGATGGTGAAGCACCACGGCGCCTTCCAGCGCTACTACTTCGGCCACTTCCTGGGCGAGGACCGCGACGTCCGGGAGCGCTACCGGGGCCACGAGTACTTCGATCTCACCGAGGAGTTCTGCGAGGCATACGACCAGCGGGCCTTCGACCCGGACTACAAGACATTTCCGATCGAGCACTACGAGCCGCTCGTCAGGGCCCTCATCGGCTCGGAGTAGCCCCGGCGACCTGGCAGACTGGTGGCGACGGTGAGCCGGCCGGGTGGCCGCGGTCCGGACCGCTTGCGGGACCGGGTCGAGGAAGGTCGGGGCTCCGAAGGGCAGGGTGCTGGCTAGCGGCCAGTCGGGGTGACCCGCAGGAAAGTGCCACAGAGAACAGACCGCCGATGACGGGCCTCGCCCGAACAGGCAAGGGTGAAACGGTGCGGTAAGAGCGCACCAGCG
>JBOGFV010000051.1:0-5084 GCA_050743525.1 Acidimicrobiales bacterium | reverse complement strand
AACCGCCTCCGGGACTTCCAGGAGCGCGACACAAGGCTCGGGCACACGTTGTTCATCTACAACGAGACCGAGTGGCACAACCAGGCCGACGAGCTGGTCAAGCGGCGCGTCTCGACCTCCATCCGCTACTGAGCAGGGGGACCGACATGGCAGTGAAGGTGTACTTCGAGGACGTCAAGGTCGGCGACGAGGTCCCGCCGTGGTCGAGGCGGACCGACTTCATGAGCTGGAACCGCTACGCCGCCGTCAACGACGAGTTCGTGCCTTTTCACATGGACGACGAGGCGGGCCGGGCCGCGCTCAACGAGCAGGGCGCGTTCGGGATGGGCAACCTCCGCTACGCCTACCTGCTCAACGCGCTGCGCGACTGGATCGGCGACGAGGCCGAGATCCGGGAGGTCGGCTGCGAGTACCGGGCCATCAACCAGAAGGGCGACGTGCTGACCGTGCAGGGGACCGTCACCGACAAGCGGCTCGAGGACGGCGAGGGCCGCGTCTTCCTCGACGTCAACGTCCTCAACCAGGACGGCGCGGCAACCTGCCCCGGCCACGCCGTGGTCGTCCTGCCGAGCCGGGCGGGCTGACCGGGACTCCGGCGCGTTCAGAACTCGATCGTCGAGAGCTCCGGGATCGTTTCGAGGGCCCGGGACCGGGCCTCCAGCCACCGGGCCCGGCGGCTGGCCCGGGCGTCGTCGCCGAGGGTCGGCTCGATGGTGCGGGCGGGGCGGTAGGAGTCGGCGACGTCGTCCTCGTCCTGCCACGCCCCGGTGGCCATGCCGGCCAGGTAGCCGGCCCCGAGGGTGGTGGCCTCCAGGGTGGCCGACAGCTCGACGGGCCGGCCGATCGCGTCGGCCAGCGCCTGGACGAACACCGGGTTGGCCGACATGCCACCGTCGACCCGGAGCGACGACACGCCGAGGCCGCTGTCGGACTCGGCCGCCTCCAACAGGTCGGCGCCGCGGTGGGCGACGCCGTCGAGGACCGCCCGCACGATCTCGGGCCGGCCGGTGCCGCGGGTGATGCCGAGCAGCGCGCCACGGGCGCCGAAGTCCCACACCGGGGTGGCCATGCCGAGCAGGGCCGGCACGAACCAGACGTCCCCGGTGTCCTCGCACTGGCCGGCCACGTCGGCCGAACTCGCCGCGTCGGGGAGGATGCCCAGGTCATCGCGCAGCCACTCGATGCAGCTGCCGGCCGACAGCATCATCGCTTCGACCCCGAACGCGGTCCGGCCGCCCCGCCGCCAGGTCACGATGGGAAACGTCCCGCCGTCGCTGCGGTCCAGCGCGCCGGGCACCGTGGCGCCGGTGCACTGGTCGAGCATCCCGCCGGTCCCGAAGGTCGCCTTGGCCAAGCCAGGGCGAGTGCAGCCCTGGCCCACCAGCGCGGCCTGCTGGTCGCCGGCCAGGCCGCAGATCGTCGGGGCGCCCGCGAGCTCGGCGGCCTCGCCGATGGCCCCCGAGGAGTCGACGATCTGGGGCAGCATCGAGGCCGGGATCCCGAGCACCTCGAGGGCGCGGTCGTTCCAGCGCGCTCCGGACGGGTCGGTGAGCGCGGTCACCGCCGCGTTGGTCGGGTCGGTCACGTGGAGGCGGCCGCCGCTCAGCACCCAGGCGCACCAAGAGTCGAAGGTGCCGAAGCAGAGCTCGTCGGCCGCCCGGGACCGGTCCGGGTCCACCTGGTCGAGGATGGCGGCCAGCTTGGTCGCCGATGCATTGGGAGGGAACCGCCACCCCTCGCCCCGCAGCGCCAGGCAGGTCCCGACGGTCCGGAGGTCCTGCCAGCCGAGTGCCGGTCCGACCGGGGTCCCGGTCTTGCGGTCCCACACGAGCGTGCTGGCCCGCTGATTGGCGATGCCGACCCCCGCGACCGGGCCGCCGTCGGCCAGCGCGGCCGTCGCGGTGGCCAGGACGACTTGGGCGATGCGCTCGGCGTCGACCTCGACCAGCCCCGGGGCCGGCGTGGAGGGGAGGACCGCCTCGTGGTGGACGAAACCCACCGAGCCGTCGTCGGCGACGATCGAGGACCGGACCCCCGAGGTCCCGATGTCGACGACCAGGAGCGAGGTCACGGCCAGGGCGCCGGCCCGAACGGCGAGGCCAGGCCGAGCTTGCCCGGGTTGAGGATGCCGCGGGGGTCGAGGGCGTCCTTCACCGACTGCAGGACCGCGAAGCCGGGCCCGAGGGCCTCGGCCAGGAACCGCCCGCGGTTGAGCCCGATGCCGTGGTGGTGGCTGATGGCCGCGCCGTGCCCGAGCACGCACTCGGTGGCGGCGTCCCAGGCCCGTCGGTAGTAGCTCTCCTGCCAGGCGATCTCGGCGTCGTCGTCACCGTCGCCGCGGTCGGGCCGCCGGCCCCCGAAGGTGAAGTAGAGGCAGGCGCCGTCGCCATAGGCGTGCGACTCGTGCACCGACGCCGCGAGCGTGCCCTCGATCCCCGTCAGCGTGGCCACGACGTCGACGGCCAGGACCGTCAGCACCGACCAGCGTCCGGCCACCTCGATGGTGTCGACCACGATGTTGTTCTTCCAGAGCGGGCCGAGCGCCGAGGTGTCGTTGCGCTCGTGCAGCCACCGCGCCACCAGGCCGTCGTCGAGCCGCTCGACGCCCCCGCACTCCTCGTCGCAGACCGTCATGGTGGCGTCGAGCAGCACCGGGTCGGCCTCGTCGAAGAGCACCATGACGCAGGTTTCGGTGTCGAAGTTCCGGCGCGACTCGTTCTCGTCGTAGAGGCGGAGCACCGCCGGCGTGGCGCCCCGTCGGAGGATCCGCCGGCCCGCGTCGAGCCCCGCCGCGAACGAGGGGAAGCCGAGCGCCCGCGACGCGTTGGCCTCCGGCGTTGGCGTGACCCGCAGCCGGGCCGCGGTGACGACGCCGAGCGTGCCCTCGCTGCCCAGGAACAGCTGGGTCAGGTTGGGCCCGGTGGCGGCCCGGGGCGCGACGCCGTCGGTGCGGACGACGGTCCCGTCGGCCAGCACCACCTCGAGCCCGACCACCAGGTCTTCGATCTTCCCGTAACGGGTCGAGTACTGACCGGCCCCGCGGCAGGCGATCCATCCGCCGACCGTGGAGATGTCCATCGACTGGGGCCAATGTCCGAACGTGTAGCCGGACCCCACCCCACCGAGGGCGGCCTCCAGGGCCGGACCGAACGTCCCGGCGCCAACGTCGGCCAAGAGCGACTCCTCGTCGAGCTCGCGCAGACCGGCCAGCCCGGTGAGGTCGAGCGAGACGCCGCCGAACACCGGGACCGAGCCGCCGCACACGCCGCTGCCGCCGGCGGTCGGGGTGACCGGGACCCTCGCCTCGTGGCACCGCCGCAGCACCGCCGCCACGTGCTCGACCGCGGTCGGGCGGGCCACGATGGCCGGCTCGGCCGGCACCGATCCCCGAGCCGCCCATCCGATCGACAAGGGCCACCAGTCCCGGCCCATCGCCGCACGGGTCGTCGCGTCGGTGGTGACCGGGACGCCGTCGGACTCCAGCTCGCCGAACAGCCCGTCGGGGACCACGGGACGGGGACCGGCCAGCCGCTCGCTCGTCCCACCCGGGACGGGCTCGATCGGGCTCGGCGCGACGCGGTCGGTGCTCAACGGTGTTCGCTGGGGGCGGCGTCGTGCGCGATGCCGGCCGCGGCCAGGTCCGACTCGATCTCGGCCACCAGCGCCGCTGCCTCGGCGTCCCGCCGGGCGTCGTCCCAGCCCAGCTCGTCGGCCATCAGCCGGGCCGCCGCGACCGCAGCGGCCACGGTGGCCGGTCCGCGCTGGATCGAGGCCCGGGTCCGCCGGGCCAGGGCGTCGACCAGGTGCACCGCCATCTCGTGCCGGGCCGCGTGGACGATCTCGGCCCGGAGGTAGGGGAGGCCCTCGACGGCCGGCTCCAGCAGGTCGGCGCGTCCCTCGCCGAGGGCCAGCACGTCGGCGGCCCGGGTCCCATAGCGACGGGCCAGGTGCGCGGGCACGCTGCGGTCGGCCTTCACCTCGCCACGCTGGCCGTACAGCCCGAGATCCTTGGTGACGCAGCGGCGGTGGGGTCCGCCGAGGCTGCGTACGACCAGGTCGACCGTGTCCTCGGCCATCTTGCGGTAGGTGGTGAGCTTCCCGCCGGTCACGGTGATCACGCCGTCGTGGTCCCGCCACACCCGGTGGCGCCTCGACAGGTCGGCGGTGCGCTTCGAGACCCGGGCCCCACCCTTGGGCGTGAGCAGCGGGCGGAGCCCCGCCCACACCCCGGTCACATCGGCGCGGGTGAGGTTCGCGCTGCTCACCCCGTTGGCGGCGGCCAGCAGGTAGTCGACGTCCTCACCGGTGCACTTCGGGTCGTCGAGGTCGCCCTGGTAGTCGGTGTCGGTCGTGCCGAGGTAGACGAGGTCGGTGTCGGGCCACGGGACGACGAAGATCGAACGGCGGTCCTTGCGGACCGGGAGCACCGCGGCGATGTCGGCCGGGAACCGCGACGCCGGGACGGTCACGTGGACGCCCTTGGCGGGCCGCAGCGACCCGGCCGGGTTGGGCTCGCCGAGCGCCCGGACCTCGTCGGTCCATACGCCGGTGGCATTCACCACCGCGGCGGCCTTGATCTCGAAGGGGGCGGAGTCCCCCTCCCGGTCGCGGACCTGGGCGCCGATGACGACGCCGGAGTCGTCGCGGACGAACCCGACTGCCGGCGTGTAGTTCGCGACCGCGGCGCCGTGCGCCTCGACGGCGGTCCGCAGCAGCGTCAGGGTCAGTCGGGCGTCGTCGGCCTGCGCGTCGAAGTACAAGAAGCCGGCCACCAGGTGGTCGGTGTCGAGCGACGCGAAGTGCCCCAGGACCTGCTTGCGGGTCACCCGCTGGTGGCGCTTGCCGATCCGGATCCCCCCGGTCAGGTCGTAGAGCCACAGGGCCGTCGAGTACGAGCGGGCGACGGTCTTGGACACCACACCCGACTGCCCGAACAGCGGGATGAGGAAGGGGAGCGGGGTGACCAGGTGCGGGGCGTTGTCGAGCAGGTGCTGGCGTTCGGCCAGGTTCTCGTAGACCAGCCGGAATTCGCGTTGCTGCAGGTAGCGGAGCCCGCCGTGGATCATCTTGGAGGACTTCGACGA
>JBOGFV010000050.1:0-5285 GCA_050743525.1 Acidimicrobiales bacterium | reverse complement strand
CGTTCGTCCGCGAGATCGAGCCGGGCGAGATGGTGGTGATCGACGCCGGCGGCGTGCGGTCGCTCCGACCGTTCGTGCCCGAGCGGATCGAGCCGCGACTGTGCGTGTTCGAGTTCGTCTACTTCGCCCGGCCCGACACCCGCCTCCACGGCATCGAGGTCCACGGGGCCCGCCGGCGGATGGGGGAGCTGCTGGCCCGCCAGGCCCCGGTCGAGGCCGACATGGTGATGGCGGTGCCGGACTCAGGGGTCCCGGCGGCAGAGGGCTACGCCCGGGAGTCCAACATCCCCTACGGGCAGGGGCTGGTGAAGAACCGCTACATCGGCCGGACCTTCATCGACCCTGACCACCAGGCCCGGACGAACGCGGTGCGGCGCAAGCTCAACCCACTTCGCGACAACATCGAGGGCAAGCGGCTGGTGGTGGTCGACGACTCGATCGTCCGGAGCACCACCATCCGCTCGGTCGTCCGCATGCTCCGGGAGGCCGGTGCGGCCGAGGTGCATCTGCGCATCTCCTCGCCACCGTTCAAGTGGCCCTGCTTCTACGGGATCGACACCCCGCGGCGCGAGGAGCTCCTGGCCGCCAACATGACCATCGAGGAGATCCAGCGGCATCTGGAGGCCGACTCGATCGCGTACGTCTCGCTGGCCAACCTGAAGGCGGCCATCGGGGCCGAGGGGGTGGGCTTCTGCGACGCCTGCCTGACCGGCGAGTACCCGGTCAAGGTGCCCGTCACCCTGACCGGCCACCCCGACGTGACCGCGACCGGGTCGGCCGCCCGGCTGGCCGGCGCGCTTCAGGGCGCTCTCCCGGGGGTCTGAGCGTGGGCGGTCCGCCGGCCCGGGGGTGCGGCGAGACCTATGCGAAGGCCGGGGTCGACCTCGGCGCCGCCGAGGACGCCGTCGAGCGGATCAAAGAGATCGTGGCCGGGGCGTCGCGGCCCGAGGTCCTCGGGTCGATTGGCGGGTTCGGCGGGCTGTTCGCCCTCGACACCTCGAGGCACCGGCACCCGGTGCTCGTCTCTTCGACCGACGGGGTGGGGACCAAGCTGCTGGTCGCCAAGGCCCTCGACCGCTACGACACGGTCGGGCTCGACCTGGTGGCGATGTGCGTGGACGACCTCGTCTGCGTGGGCGCGGAGCCGCTCTTCCTCCTCGACTACGTGGCGGTGGGCCGCCTCGACCCGGCCCGGCTGGCCGAGCTGGTGGCGGGCATCGCCGCGGGGTGCCGGCGGGTCGGCTGCGCGTTGATCGGCGGCGAGACCGCCGAGCACCCCGGAGCGATGGCGGACGACGACCTGGATGTGGCCGGGTTCGCGGTGGGGGTGGTGGAGCGGGGCGAGGAGCTCGGTGCGCACCGGGCCCGGGCCGGCGATGTCCTGCTCGGCCTGCGCTCTCCGGGGCTCCGCTCCAATGGCTACAGCCTCGCTCGCCACGTGCTCATCGAGCGAGCCGGCCGCGACCTCGGCTCGCCGGCGTGGTCCGGTGCCGCCCGCTCGCTCGGCGAGGAGCTCCTCGAGCCGTCGGTCCTGTACGCGCCGGGCGTGGTTCGGGTGCGGGGCGACGCTCCGGGCGCGTTGCATGCGTGCGCGCACGTGACCGGCGGCGGCCTGGCTGCCAACTTGGCCCGGGTGCTCCCCGAGACCCTGGACGCCTCGATCGACCGTTCCACTTGGGTGGTGCCGCCGATCTTCGCCGAGATCGCCTCGGTCGGGGACATCGCCGATGAGGAGATGGCCAGGGTCTTCAACCTGGGCGTCGGGATGGTGCTGGCGGTCGACCGCAGTGCCGCACCGGCAGTCGGTGACGCGCTCGAGGCCGAGGGGCTCGAGTGGGACCGGATCGGTGAGCTGGTGGGCGGGACCGGCGAGGTCCACCTCCGGTGAGTCCGGCCGCGGCAGGGACGGACCGCGACGCACTGCGGGGCCACCTGCTGGCGCATTCGATCCGGCGGGGGACCTTCGTGCTCAAGTCGGGCAAGAAGAGCGACTGGTTCATCGACTCCAAGCAGACCGTGTGCCGACCCGAGGCCATGTTGCTGGTCGCGCGGGCTGTGCTCGAGCTGGTCCCAGCCGACGTCACCGCGATCGGGGGGCTGACGATGGGGGCCGACCCGGTCGCCTTCGTCACCGCCGCCGTCGCAGCGGCGGCCGGCCGGCCCCTCCGGGCGTTCAGCGTCCGCAAGGAGGCGAAGGACCATGGCGGCGGCGGCCGGATCGCCGGGGCCCTCGATCCGGGCGACCGGGTCGTCATCACCGAGGACACGGTGACCAGGGGCAACTCGCTGCTGGAAGCCGCGTCGGTCGTGCGGGAGGCGGGCGCCGAGCCCGTCCTTCTCGTCGCCGTGGTGGACCGGGGCGGGACGGTCGAGGAGATGGCGGCGGCAGAGGGGATCCCCTTCCGGGCCGTGTTCGGGGCCCCGGATCTGGGCTTCCCCTACGAATCGGGCGCCTGAGTCGCTGGCGTCGCGATCTGCGAAGGGGCGACACGATGCTGGGCGCCGACCACCACGTCCACCTGTTCAGCCCGGCGGTCATTGAACGGGTTCGACCCGTCACCGAGGAGTTCACCCCGGGGTCAGCCGACGAACTCGTCCGCTTGCTCGACGACGACGGCGTGGGCAGGGCCTTGGTCCTGTCGGTCGCCTACCTCTTCGGCATGCCCGATCTGGGCGAGCCCGGTCCGACGGACATCGCGTCCGAGAACGACTGGGTCGCCGAGCAGGTGGGACGCCATCCCGAGCGCTTGGCCGCCTGCTGCAGCGTCAACCCCCTCCTGCCCGGTGCGATTGGCGAGATCGAGCGGTGCGCGGCGACCGGAAGCTTCGTCGGGCTGAAGCTGCACCTGGCCAACTCCAAGGTCGACCTGCGCGACACGGCGCATCTCCAGGCGCTGGCCGAGGTCTTCGGGTGCGCGGACGCCACCGGACTCGTGGTCGCGATCCACATGCGGACGCGCCGGCCCGACTACGGCACGCCGGACGCCGAGGCGCTGATCGAGCACGTTCTGCCGAGCGCGCCAGGCGTGGCGGTGCAGATCGCGCACGCGGCGGGGTGGGGCGGCTACGACGTCCCCACCGACGCCGCGCTCGCCGCGTTCGCGACCTGGGCGGCGGGCCATCCGGCGGCGGCGGCGCGGGTCTTCTTCGACCTGGCCCTCGCCCCGCTCGACTACGGCGTCGAGGAACCGGTGGACCCGGACCCCGGCGAACCGGCGGCGCCAGCCGGGCCCGGGTCGCGGTTCGATCGCCTGGTCGAACGGGTGCGGGCGTTCGGCCTCGACCATGTCCTCTTCGGCACCGATTGGCCGGTCGTCTCCCCGGCCCGCTACCTGGCCGAGTTGGAAGCTCGGGTGCCGCTCCGACCCGACGAGTTCGAGGCGCTTCGTCGCCACGTCGCCCCATGGCTCCAGCTTTGATCGGCCCGGCGGTTCCGGGCGGGGCCGTGGTTTGGCCACTCGGTCGCCGAAGCGGCCCTTTCTTCGCCGACCCCATCAGAGGCTCAACTCATCGGCGGGTGGAGTTCCGTGGTCACCGGGGTGAACCGGCGTCGCGCAATCCGCCAGCCGCCCGGGGTGGCAACGACCTCGTCGTCGTACCAACCGTAGGCGTGGACCGCCGCCGAACGGTCGGGCAGCACCACGACGCCATGCACGTAGCACCGGGTCTTCACCAGGTCGGGTGCCTGCGTCATCGTGATGTTGGTGATCCGGTGCATCGTTGGCCCGAGCGGATCATGGGTTGCAGCCATCCACGAAGTGATCTCATCGCTTCGGTGCCAATGACCGGTCTCGCCGTAGTCGGCATCGCAGTCGTCGGTGAAACAGCTCCGGAGCAGTGCCCAGTCGTGGCTGTCGATGGCGCTGGCATAGCGGACCAGAAGGTCGGTCACGCCGTCACGGGTCGCTCTCTCGAAGGCTGGACCAGTCCCAGGGGTCACCCCGACGCCATTCGTCGCGACTCAGCTCAGCTTCTGGTCCATCACGCCCGCCCCGGCGGCAAACATGACGCGAGCGGCGTCACCGCGGGCCATGCCCCCCAAGGCCTTCGATCCCTCGCGGAGGAGCTCCCCTACGAACCAGGTGGGCCCGTCCCTGAGGTGCGCCAGCGCCTCGGCGACCACTGCTTCGGGGGTGGCGGCCCCGGGGATGGGGGTCCCGTCGTTCGCATCGGCCAGGTTTCCCCGGTCAGCCAGCAGCCGGCGCAACGCCGGCGTGTCGGTGACTCCGAGCACCAGGGACAGCACGTCCACCCCTCGTTGGTGCAGTTCGGCCCATAGGGCCTCGCCCATCACCGTGTCGAAGGCCTTCGAGGCACCGTACGCGACCATTCGGCGCGCCCCGACGAGGCCGGCCCCAGACGAAACCAAGATGATCCCCCCGCGTCCCCGCTCGACCATGGGTCGAGCGAAGCGATGGCACAGTTGCATCGGCACCAGGCAGTTGCGCCGCACCATGGCCTCGGCCGCCTCGACCGGGGCATCGAGAAAGTCGACGAATCTGGGATCGGCGCCCGCGCAATACACCAACAGGCCGACGTCGAGATCCTCGGTCATGTCGGCGATCGCCTCGGCGGCACTGATCTCGCTGAGGTCGATCGCCAATGTGCGGGTGTCGACAGGCCATTTCGAACGGAGATCCTGCGCGACTTCCTCCAGCACCGACGGGCGACGCGAGACCAGGGCGACGCTGAGCCCGCCTTCGGCCACCGCGTGGGCGAAGGCCAACCCGACTCCTTCGGAGGCTCCAGCGACGAGGGCCCACCGCCCGTAGCGACCACGGAACTCCGTCATCAGCGTCCCTGTTACAACCGGTCCTTCCAGGAAGCAAGCCCTGAGGACTCTTCTCGGTGGTCGGGACCGGCGTCGATCCGGTGACCTCACGCTTTTCAGGCGCGCGCTCTGCCGACTGAGCTACCCGACCGTGGCGGCCACAGGTTAGCGGGACCTCGATGCCCCCTCGGAGGCTCGGACCAACGTCAGGGAGGCGTCGTCGATCGGCGACACCTGCGGGTTCGGCGAGCGGACCTGACGGGATTTGAACCCGCGACCTCCGGCTTGACAGGCCGGCGTGCACTCCAAACTGCACCACAGGTCCCTATTGTTCTACCAACGGGATACGGCCCGAGGGCCGGAGTAAGAATCCTAGCGCGCCGACCAGCTACGCCCGTTTGGAGTTGCGCCGGCCGAAGAACCGGACCGGGTCGTACTTGAGGTCCACCACCCGCTCCTTCATGGCGATGATGGCGTTGTCGGTGATCTTGATGTGCTCCGGGCAGACCTCGGT
>JBOGFV010000049.1:0-9635 GCA_050743525.1 Acidimicrobiales bacterium | reverse complement strand
ATGTAGGACTGGTGGGCGAAGGCGACGAAGGCGTTGGCCTGGGTGCCGACGTTGACGAGAAAGGTCCCGACCGCCGCCCCGAGCGTCATGATCAGGATCTCGGGGAGCGCCGTGCCGAGGAACACCCAGCCGACGATCGACTTCTTCGATGAATCGGGTGCGCAGTAGCGGGTGTAGTCGTTGCCGCACTCGGTCCAGCCCAGGCCCGAGAGGATGATGACGAAGGCCAAGCCCTCCATGTAGGTCTGCCAGTCGGCCGAGTGGGCGATGTGGGTCGTGGCGTGCGGGATGGCGTACCCGAGCATGATCGCGAACAGGATCACGAAGGGGATCACGAGCCACCGGAGCGTCTTGAGGATGGTGGCGTGGCCGAGGAACGGCAGCACCCCCTGGATGAGCACGGCCACCAGGACGAACACCACCTTGGCCGGAGTGCCTCCGGCGAACCCGGCCTTGGTCTGGAGCACCAGGGCCGCCCCGACGATGAGGATCAGGCCCTCGACCTCGAAGCCGATCTGGGTCAGCCAGTTGAAGAACGAGATGAGCCGCGACCCGTTCGGGCCGTAGCTGGCCCGGTTGATCGCGAAGACCGTGGTGCCGGTCTGCGGCGCCTGCAGGCTGCACAGGCCCAGCAGGAAGTACGAGAGGTTGCCGATGATGATGAGGCTCAGGGCCTTGGTCCAGTTGAACCCGAAGGTCATCAGCACCGCGCCGTAGATGAAGTACTCGATCTGGACGCTGGCGCCCGCCCACATGGCCCCGACGTCGCGGGGCTTCGCCCACCGCTCGGTCGTCGGGATGTGGTCGATCCCGTGGGTCTCGACCTTGAACGCTTGGTCGGACGCGGGAAGGTCCTCAACGATGGTGGCCACTGTCCCCTCCTGTCAGCACCGTGGACTGCCGAGCCGAGACGGTTTGGACTCCCTGGGCCACCACTCGACGGTGGGAACGATGGACGAGAATCGCGCCGCCGTCAAGCCGATCCGCGCGGAGCCGGCGGGCCGTCAGGCGGCCAGGTATCGCTCCAGGTCGCGAAGGAGCACGGCCCGCCGGTCGGCGTCGGCGAAGCAGCTCTCGATCGAGGTCCGGGCGATCTCGCCGAGCTCGGCCCGGCCCCACCCGAAGGTCTCGGCGCACCGCCCGTACTCTCCGGCCAGATCGATCCCGTAGAGCAGCGGGTCGTCGGTGTTGACGAGACCCGGACCCCGGCCCGGCGCAGCCGGTCGATCGGGTGCTTGGCCAGCTCGCCGACCAGCCCCAGCACCACGTTGGAGGTCGGGCAGACATCCAGGGGCACGCCCCGGTCGGCCAGCTCGGCCACCAGGGCCGGGTCCTCGACGCAGCGGATGCCGTGGTCGATCCGCTCGGCCCCGAGGAGCTCGACCGCTTCCCGGATGCCCGCCGCCCCGCTCGACTCCCCGGCGTGGGCGCACCGTCGCAGGCCGGCCGCGGCGGCCCGGGCGAACGCGGGGGCGAACCGCTCGTTGTGCGATCCGGCCTCCTCGTTGCCGTCGATCGAGAGCCCGACGATCCTCGGGTGGGCCAGGTCCAGCACGGTGCTCACCATCTCATCGGCCTGGCCGGCGCTCCACGAGCGCCCCAGGCTCAGGCACAGCCCGACCGTCGGGCCGCCGTCGGCCTCGGCCTCGGCGAGCGGGCCGTCGAGCGCGTCGACCATGGCGCCGAGCCGGCCCGACCAGTGCGGCCAGTGCGACGGGTTCACGATGACGTCGAGGTGCCGGGCTCCGGACTGGCCGCCCCGCTTGCTCAGGCCCCGGGCGATCGCGGCCAGCTGGTCGGGGCGCGCGACGGCGCCGCAGGTGACGTCGAGGTGCTCGAGCAGCTCGGCGAGCGAGGAGATCCCGGCCCCGCTGCGGTTGCCGCCTGCGACCTCGGGCGGGACGCAGCCCTCGAGGTGCAGATGCACCTCGGCCTTGGGGAGGCCCGCGATCCAGCGGCGGTCGACGGGGGGCATCGGCCCATCTTGGCGTGGCTGCCCGCAAAGTGGCCGGGTTAGCGTCGAGCGGTGTTCGAGCCCGACGAGCTGGATCATCTTTCGGTTGCCGAATGGTCGGCCGGCCTGGCCGCCGGTCGCTGGACCAGCCAGGCGCTCGTCGAGCGGTCGGTGGCCAGGATCGAGTCGCTGAACCCGGTGTTCGGCGCGATTCGGTGCGTCGTCCCGGACTGCCACGAACGGGCGGCCGAGAGCGACCAGGCCCGCCGGTCAGGGACCGTGCGGGGGCCGCTCGAGGGCATCCCCGTCGTCGTCAAGGACAACATCGACCTGGCCGGCCTGCCCACCACCGGCGGCGCGCTGGCCCTCCAGCACTCGGTGCCCGAGCGCGACGCCGCGCTGTTGGTGCGGTTGCGCGAGGCCGGCGCCGTGGTGGTGGGCAAGACCAACCTCTCCGAGCTGGCCAACTTCCTGACCGAGGCCATGCCGTCGGGCTACTCGTCGCTGGGCGGCCAGGTGCTCAACCCGTACGACACGTCGGTCACTCCGGGCGGTTCGAGCAGCGGGTCGGCGACCGCGGTCGCCCTCGGCATCGTGCCGCTGGCCGTGGGCACCGAGACCGACGGATCCATCACCCACCCCAGCGAATGCCAGAGCCTGGCCGGGATGAAGCCCACCCTGGGTCTCGTGAGCCGGACGGGGATCCTCCCGATCGCGCCGAGCCAAGACACCGCCGGCCCGATGGCCCGGACGGCCGCCGACGCGGCGCTGCTCCTGCGCGGGATGGCCGGGCCCGACCCCTCCGACCCCGCGACCGCCGAAGCGGCCGGGCCGGCCAACCGGCTCGCCGATGGCCTCGACCCCACGGCGCTGGGTTCGGCCCGGCTCGGGGTGGTGCGCGAGTTCCCGGAGGAGCACCAGGACGGACGACAGGCGTGCTACCGACAAGCCCTCGAGGCGCTCGCCGCCACCGGCGTCGGGCTCGTCGACGTCACCGCGCCCAAGCGGGAGGCCAATTGGGGAGATCATTCCGACGAGCTCACCGTGCTGCGCCACGAGTTCGCCCCGGCGGTTGACCGCTACCTGGCCGCCCTCGGCCCGAGCCGGCCCATCCGGAGCCTGGCCGAGCTCCAGGCCTGGAACGCGGCGCATGCGGACGAGGCGCTCAAGTTCCGGCAGGTCCACGTTGACGCAGCGGTCGCCATCGATCACGGGGCCAGCGCCGCCGAGTACCGGGAGGCCCGCCGGCGGGACCTGCAGACCGTCGTCGCCATTCTGGAGGAGGCGCTGGGCGACGGGCTCGAGGCCGTCGTGCTCCCGGGCTCCGACTACAGCGGATTGGCCGCCCGATCGGGTTGGCCCAGCATCGTGGTGCCGGCCGGCTACGACCCGACGAACCGGCGACCGGTGGGCATGATGCTCATCTCACGGCCCTGGACCGACGCCCGGCTGCTCTCATTGGCCCACGGCCTCGAGCAGGCGAACCCGGTGCGGCGCCCGCCGTGGGCGGTCAACCCGGCGGAGTTCCGGAGGTCGGCACCGGGCTGAGCGAGGTTCGACGCCTGGCCTGTCGGGGGCGTGACAGGGGTTCGGTATCGTTGTCGGCAGTGCAATCGCCTTCCAGCCCTTCGCTCGACGCGCCCGCGCGGCCGTCGGAGCCCGGCTCCGACCGGGTCATCTGGGCGCGCGGGCTGGCCAAGCAGTTCGACGACCTGGTCGCAGTCGACCATGTCGACTTCGAGATCTCCAAGGGGGAGTCGTTCGGCTTCCTCGGGCCCAATGGCGCCGGCAAGACCTCCACCATGCGGATGATCGCCTGCATGTCGCCGAAGTCGGCCGGCGAGCTGCGGGTCCTCGGCCTCGACCCCGAGCACGACGGGCCGGCGATCCGGAGCCGGATCGGCCTCGTCCCCCAAGAGGACAGCCTCGACCTCCAGCTCACCGTGTTGGACAACCTGATGGTGTACGGGCGCTACTTCGACCTCCCGAAGCGGGTCATCCGCGAGCGGGCCGATCGGCTGCTCGAGTTCGCCGAGTTGACCGACCGGGCCCGGGACACCGTCGAGCCGCTGTCGGGCGGCATGAAGCGCCGCCTCACCATCGCCCGGGCCCTCATCTCGGAGCCGGACCTGCTGATCCTGGACGAGCCCACCACCGGCCTGGACCCCCAGGCCCGCCACCTCCTGTGGGACCGCCTCTACCGGCTGAAGAGCCAGGGGGTGACGCTGGTGATCACGACCCACTACATGGACGAGGCCGAGCAGCTGTGTGACCGCCTGGTGGTGATGGACAAAGGCAGGATCTCGGCGGCCGGGACGCCCAGCTCGCTCATCGCCGAGCACTCGACGCGCGAGGTCCTCGAGCTGCGCTTCCACCCCGGGGAGTCGCCGCCGGTCGAGCGTCTCGACGGCATCGCCGAGCGGATCGAGGCGCTGCCCGACCGGCTGCTCCTCTACACGGTCAATGGCGACCACTCCTTCGAGGAGGTCCAGTCGCGCGGGCTCGTCCCGGTGAACTGGCTGGTGCGCCGATCGACGCTCGAGGACGTGTTCCTGTCGCTGACCGGGCGGACGCTGATCGACTGATTGGGGGGCATCGGTCGTGACGGCCGAACTCGAGACCTGGGGGATCTACGAGGCGCAGGGGGGGCGCATGCCCCCGACGCTCCGGGTCCTCCGTTACCACTTCTACTCCTACCTGCGGACGTGGCGCTCGTCGCTCACGACCAGCTTTCTCGCGCCGGTGCTGTACCTGGCGGCCATGGGAGTGGGGCTCGGCTCGCTGATCAACCACCACGTCGGCACGGTCGACCACGTCAAGTACCTGAGCTTCGTCGCCCCCGGTCTGTTGGCCGCCAGCTCCATGCAGGTCGCCGCGAGCGACTCGATGTACCCGGTCATGGCGTCGATCAAGTGGATCCGCACCTACTACGCCATGCTGGCCACGCCGCTGCGGGTCCGCGACGTGCTGCTCGGGCACTTTGCCTGGGTGAGCGTGCGGCTGATCCTGACCGCCGTCACCTACCTCGGGGTCATGGCGGCCTTCGGCACCGTTCATTCGGGGCTGGCGGTGCTGGCCGTCCCGGCCGCCATCCTCACCGGGCTGGCGTTCGCGGCGGTCATCTCGGCCTTCTCGGCGACCCAGGAGAACGACCAGGGCTTCGCCACCATCTCGCGGATGGGGCTCATCCCGCTGTTCCTCCTGTCGGCAACCTTCTATCCGCTGCGCCAGCTCCCCGGCTGGATGCACCCGGTCGCCTACGCGACGCCGCTGTACCACGGGGTCGACCTGTGCCGGATGCTGGTGCTGGGCGGCGTCGACTGGGCCGCCGCCGGGTGGGACCTCCTCTACCTCGTCGCGCTGACTGGGTTCGGCCTGTGGCTGTCCCGGCGCTTCTTCGAACGCCGCCTGGTGGTGTAAGCGTGCCCGACCCCGCCCCCACCGCGGCGACCCGGCGCGAACTGTTCGCGCCCTCGCCCGCCCGGATCACCCCGCTCGCCCTGCTCGGCCTCGGCCGGGCCACCAAGGTGCTGCAGCGCAACTTCGTCGTCTACCGACGCGGCTGGAGGTTCCTCGTCTCGGGGTTCTTCGAGCCGTTCTTCTACCTCGTCTCGATCGGGCTCGGCCTCTCGAAACTGGTCGGCGCGATCCACGTCGGGGGCCACACCTTCCCCTACACGGTGTTCGTGGCCCCGGGGCTGCTGGCCGCCTCGGCGATGAACGGCGCCATCTTCGACTGCACCTTCAAGATCTTCTTCCAGCTGAATATCATGAAGGTCTACGACTCCATGCTCTCGACCCCGCTCAGCCCCCGCGACGTGGCGGTGGGGGAGCTGCTGTGGGCGTTGGCGCGCGGCACCCTCTACTGCGGGGTGTTCCTGTGCGTGATGGCGGGCTTCGGCTACGTCGGGACCCCGTGGGCGATCCTGTGCCTGCCCGGGTCGGTGTGCGTGAGCTACGCGTTCGCCGGCGTCGCGATGGCCGGCACCTCCTACATGCGCAGCTGGCAGGACTTCGACTTCGTGTTCCTGGCCGCCCTCCCGATGTTCCTGTTCTCGGCGACCTTCTACCCGCTGGCCGTGTACCCGGGGTGGCTGCAGCTGGTCGTGCGGTGCACACCCCTCTACCAGGCGGTGGCGCTCCAGCGCGGCCTCGACCTCGGGCTGTTCACGGTGTCCCTGCTCGGGCACCTCATCTACCTGCTGGTCATGGGGACGCTCGGCCTGTGGGTGACGTCGCGGCGGCTGGCCAACCTCTGCCTGCCCTAAGTCGTCCCCCTCAGGCGACGCGGTGGCGGACCCACCACACGCTCGCCGCCCCCAGCGCCACCGCCACCGCGAGGCAGATGGCCGTCTCGACGCCCTGGAGCTGCCAATAGCGGCTGAGCGGCAGGTACGTGATCACCTGGTGGATGAGCCCGTGGCCCGGGATGACGAACTCGTGATTCTTGCCCTGCAATGAGATCTCGGCGAAGCGGCCGGGCGACCCGACGACCCGCCCGGCCCGGTCGACGAACTCGTTCGACAGGACCCAGCTCCCGATCGGCGCGACGGAGGTGTCCGGCGTCACCACTCCGCCCAGCTGCGGGACGACCGACTTGGTCACGGGCGTAAAGATGTGGGGCCGCACCCAGTAGATGAGGGCGAGCCGGAGTCCCACGAAGGCCGCGAGGGCGGCGGCCATAGCCGCCACCGTCCTGCGGATCACAACTCCGGCGGTGACCCCGAGCGCGAAGGACATCACCGCGTACCCCATCGGCACGATGCCGCGCTCCCCAAACACCGACGGCGTCATGCGGTTCTGGAACACCGCGTCGATCGGACTCGACCACCACGTCGTCATGAGCGCGAGCAGCCCGGCGGCCACCGCGGTGATCAACCCCACGAAGACGAGCTTGGCCACCAGCCATCGGGTCCGGCTGATCCCCTGGGTCCAGGCCAGCCGGTAGGTGCCGGTCTCGAGCTCGCGGGCGACGAGGGGCGCCCCCCAGAACATCCCGATCGGGCCGGCACGGCATCGATGGCCGCGTTGAGGATGATCTGGAGCCCCTGGAAGGTGCTCGAGAACGCGCTGGCGGCGGCCGGGCACTTCGTGCCGGCGGCGCAGGCAGCCAAACCCGACGAGTGGAACCGGTCGACGAGCGTCGGACCGGTGACGGCGAGGGCAATCGCGAGGCCGACGAGCACGATGGCGGCCACAAGTCCCTGGGTCCGGAATTGGCGCAACGTGAGCCGGATCATCGGACCACGCTCGTCCTGCTCTGGCGCGACCGGTCGCGTTCGCCGCGGCTCATGTACGCGAGGACGAGGTCTTCAAGGCTGACCTGGTCCACGTCCCACGCCGGGTCGAGGATCGAGCCCTCGGCGCGGACAAACAACGTGCTCTGCCGGTCGGTGTGGCTGGCCTCGATCACCTGCTGGTCCGCGGGAGGCGGCCAATCGCGGCGCGGGCCGGTCAGGCGGTGGTGGCTCGCGAGCAGCGTCTCGACCTCGCCCGTCACCTGGACCGTGGCGTCGCACAGCACCACGAGGTAGTCGCAGACCCGCTCGAGATCGGCGACGAGGTGGGAGGACAGCACCACGCTCAAGCCCTGATCGACGACCGCCGACATCAGATGCTGGAGGAACTCGCGGCGCGCCAGCGGGTCGAGGCTCGCCACGGGTTCATCGAGGAGGAGGAGATCGGGTCGCTTCGCGAGAGCCAGGGTGAGGGCGAGCTGCGCGCGCTGGCCACCGGACAACTTGCCGGCCCGCTGCCGGGTGTCGAGTCCGAGCTCGTCGATCCGGCGCTCGGCCAGCTCGCGGTCCCAGCCGGGATTGAGCCACGACCCGAGGGCCAGGTGATCGGCGACCGACAGGCCCGGATAGATCGGTGTGTCCTGAGCGACGAAGCCGATGTGCTCGAGCGGCCCGGGACCGTCGAAAGGGTCGCGCCCGAGGACCCGGATCGAGCCGGTCGTCGGCCGGAGCAGCCCGACGGCGAGCTGCAGGAGCGTCGTCTTGCCCGCTCCATTGGGGCCGACCAGCCCGACGATGTGACCGGCGGGGATCTCGAGGGTGCAGTTCTGGAGCGCCCAGCGGCGGCCGTAGCGCTTGGACAAGCCGCTGGTCGAGACGACCGCGCTCATGCGACACCGCGCTCAGTCAATGACCGAAAGGTGTTCCTGAACAGCGCTTCGATGCTCTAGTCGTCGAGGCCGGCCCGGCGCGCTTTCGCGAACCAGCGGGCCAGTTCGGTGCGCAGCGGGCCGTGGGAGGCGAGCGTCGTGTCGGCGAGGCCGTGGATGACGAACGTGCCCACCCCCGGGCGCCCCGCGACCAGGCCGTCTCGCTCGAGCTCCCGGTACGCCTTGAGGACGGTGTTGGGGTTGATGGCGAGGTGGGCCACCACCTCCCTCACCGTCGGCAGCTGGTCACCCTCGCTGAGCAGCCCGAGCCGGAGGGCATGACGGACTTGATGGACCAGCTGGAGGTACGGCGAGACCCCCGAGCGGGCGTCCAGGTGGAACTCGATCATGTCGGTGCTCCATTCCTCTAACAAACTAGATAATTAGCGATTTACCCCGGTCCGGTCAACCCACGGCGCCCTTCGCACTGGCGCGCCCGCGCCGCACCCGGTGGAATCGGGGTCGACCGCGGCGGGGAGAGACATGGAGCTGGAGCTCGAAGGCAAGGTCATCCTGGTGACCGGTGGCTCGAACGGGCTGGGACGCGCGCTGGGCCGCCGGTTGGTCACCGAGGGGGCGCGGGTCGCGTTCTGCGGCCGGGACGAGCCACGGATCGCGGCCACCCGGGCCGAGCTCGAGGCGGCCGGCGGCGAGGTCGTGGCCGTCCGGGCCGACGTCACGATGCCAGACGACCTCGGTCGGTTCGTCGAGAGGGCGTTCGAACGGTGGGGGCGCATCGACGGGCTGGTCAACAACGCCGGCGCGGGCGCCGCGAAGCCGCTCCTGGAGACAACCGATGAGGAGTGGGAGGCCGACCTGGCGCTGAAGCTCCTCGCCGCGACCCGGCTGTGCCGGCTCACCCTGGAGCACCTGGGCGCAGGCGGCTCGATCGTGAACGTGCTCGCCATCGCGGGCAAGGCCCCGGGCGCCGCCTCGATGCCCTCGTCGGTGTCCCGGGCGGCCGGCCTGGCCCTGACCAAGGCGCTGTCCAAGGAGGTCGGTGACCGCGGGGTGAGGGTGAACGCGGTGCTCGTCGGCCTGGTCGAGAGCGGCCAGTGGGACCGGCGGGCCGAGGCCAGCGGCATCCCGGTGGACCGCCTCTACGAGGCCATGGCTCTGAACGCCGGCATCCCTCTCGGACGGGTCGGCAAGGGGGAGGAGTTCGCCGACCTTGTGGCCTTCCTCCTGTCCCCGCGGGCCGGGTACGTGAGCGGGACCGCCGTCAACCTCGACGGCGGCCTCTCGGCGGTCGTCTGAGCCGATGGCCGACCACCTCGTCGAGGCAGCGCCCCTCCAGGGGACGGTCGTGTCGATCGCCGTCGCGGTCGGCGACGTGGTGGCCGAGGGCCAGACGCTGGCCGTGCTCGAATCCATGAAGATGGAGCACGTCGTGGCGGCGAGCGGCTCCGGCACCGTGCGCGAGGTGCTGCCGGATCCCGGTGACACCGTCGAGAAGGGCGACCGGCTGGTGGTCATCGAGCCCGGCGCCGGCCCGGTCGCAGCCCAGTCGGCCGC
>JBOGFV010000048.1:0-9971 GCA_050743525.1 Acidimicrobiales bacterium | reverse complement strand
TCAGGGAGGCGATCGCGTAGGCGACTCCGAAGCCGGCCATGGCCAGCGCGCCCCGTCCCGAGCCGAGGCGCGGGACGGGGCGCACGATCCGGATCGGCCGCCCGGCCAGCGCCGCCACTCCGATCGTCGTCATGGCCAGAGCGACGGGGACCATCACCCAGGGGACCCAGCCGAGCACCACGTCGACGCCGGCGTGGACGAGGACGCCCAGGAGGGTGAAGACCACCACGAACCCGGCGGTCACGCTCGCCCCGGCCGCCACCCCCCGCAGATTGCGCCTCGACCGATCCAGCTCGCCGTCGCCGACGAAGAAGGCGAGGTACGCGCCGAGCAGGGGGAAGCCGCACGGGTTTACCGCTGCGACCAGCCCGAGGGTGAAGGCGTACAGGAGGGGGCCCGAGGCCGCACCCACCGTCGCGACCGCCAGCTGGGTCACGGGCGTTGGCGAGGTCGAAGCGACGGTTCTCCGGCTCGATCCAGCGCGGGGGGCGCGGCACCGGGGGTGCCAGAGCTCGAGGTCGGAGCCGACTCGAACACATTGAGCAGGCTACGGAGGGGGCTGCACCGACGCCAGTCGGGGGGCCGCCGCCTCCGGCGGCGCCAGCGCGAGCCACAGGTGCGTCGCCGCAAGGGCCCGCCACGGTCGCCACGCCTCGCTGGCCAGCTCGGCGTCGCGGGTCGAGACGTCGCGGCCCTCCAGGCGCTCGAGCGCTCGACGCAGCCCCAGGTCCGAGGCCGGGAACGCGTCGGGGTGGCCGACCCGGAGGGCCAGGTAGTGCGCGGTCCATGGGCCGAGACCCCGGAGCGCCGAGACCGCGGCGACGAACTCCTCGAGGGTGGTGCCGCGATCGAGCCGCACGACCCCGTCGGCGGCGGCGCGGGCGAGGGCCCGGACCGCCTCGACCCGGGTCCCGGTGAGTCCCAGCCCGTCGAGGTCGGCCTCGGCCAAGGTGGCCGCTGATGGAAAGGTTCGCTCGAGCCCGAAGGCGGCGAGCCCCGGCACCTCGGTGCCGTGGCGCTCGACGATGCGGCGGAAGATCGTGCTCGCCGCGCTCACGCTGATCATCTGGCCGCAGATCGCCCGCACCGCCGTCTCGAACGGGTCCCAGGTGCCCGGGGTGCGCAGGCCCGGCGACTGGGCGGCGAGCGATCCGATCACCGGATCGGTACCCAGGTCGTCGTTGGCCGACTCGACGTCGAGGTCGAGGCCGAAGATGCGCCGCACCCGCTCGACCACGTGGATCAGCCCTTCCCAGTGCGGCAGGTGGGCGACGAGGAGCAGGTGCTCGTCCCCGCCCCTGGACAGCTCGATCACGCCGGGGTCCCCGCCGACGACGATCGTGCGGCGGTAGGTGTGGTCGGCGACGTGCTCGACGCCGGTGATGGCCCGGCTCTTGAAGTAGGAGAGCAGCGTGTCCCAGTCGAGCGGCCCGTGGAACGGCAACCGCATGGCTAAGCCGCCGTCGGCCACCAGCCGGTCGCTCACCCGCCGACGGGCTCGCAGCTCGCGCGGGGAGGCCCGGAACACGTCCTGGCACACCCGGTTGAACTGGCGGATGCTGCCGAACCCCGAGGCGAAGGCGATCTCGGCGAAGGTCAGGTCGGTGTCGTCGAGGAGCCGGCGGGCGAAGTGAGCACGCCGGGACCGGGCCAGCTGGTCCGGGGTCACCCCGAGGTGGGACTCGAACAAGCGGCGCAGGTGTCGGGTGGAGATGCCCAGCCGGTCGCCCAGGACGTCCTCAGTGTGCTCGTCGAGGGCTCCGTCGACCACGAGCTGCACCGCCCGGCACACCAGCTCGGGTGCGTCGCTCGGGAGCGGCGGGTCGCTCCGATAGGGACGGCAGCGCCAGCAGGCCCGGTACCCGGCGGCCTCGGCCGCGGCGGCCAGGGCATAGGGGCGCACATGGTGGGGGAGCGGCCGGCCGCCGCACCCCGGTCGGCAGTAGATGCCGGTCGTCGCCACCGCCGAGAAGCCGCTCATTGGGTTGATCATGAACCACCCAGCCCCCCGGTGCTGGACGGATTCAGACAGGTGGAAATGTCCCCTAGGACACGGCGGCTCGGCGCAGGAGCTCGATCACCTCGTCGTCGGTGACCGCAGAAAAGTCGACGTAGGCCTCGCCGATCGCGAACAGCCCGCGCGGCGTCGAGAGGCACACCACCCGGTCGGCGTCGTCGGCGAACGCCTGCTCCACGTCGGACGGTCCGACCGGGGCGGCCAGGACGACCGACGAGGCCCCGCCGGCCCGGGCCACCTGACAGGCGGCCCGGGCGGTCGACCCCGTGGCGATGCCGTCGTCGACCACGACCACCCGGCGACCGTCGAGCGGGACCCGTTCCCGGGCTTGCCGGTAGCGCGCGGCGCGGCGCTCGAGCTCGGTCTGCTCGGCCAGCCGCGCCGACTCGAAGACCGCTCGGGGGACGCCCACCGACTCGCACACGGCCCGGTTCACGTAGACCACGCCACCCTCGCCGATCGCGCCCATGGCCAGCTCTGGCCGGCTCGGCACCCCGACCTTTCGCACCACCAACAGGTCCAGGGGCGCGCCCAGCGCCAGCGCGACCGGCGCGGCGACCGCCACCCCGCCTCGGGGGAGGCCGACGACGACGGGCCGTTCGGGCGCCAGGGCCAGCAGGGCGCCGGCCAACTCCAGGCCCGCCGCGGTCCGGTCCCGGAACGTCACGAGCAGGTCCCCGTCATTAGTAGTGTCAAACAACTAACGGGGTACGCTGGGCCCATGCTGCCCCGGCACTACGAATCGCAGCACTGCTCGATCGCCCGGAGCCTCGAGGTCGTTGGCGACCGCTGGACCATCCTGATCGTCCGCGAGGCGCTCTGGGGGACCCGCCGCTTCGACGACTTCCAGCGCAACCTCGGCATCGCCCGCACGGTACTGACCGAGCGGCTGGGTCGCTTGGTCGACGATGGCGTGCTGGTCAAGCGGCGGTACCAGGAACGCCCGGCGCGTTTCGAGTACCGGCTCACCGAGAAGGGGACCGACTTGTGGCCGGTGCTCATGGCCCTCCTGTTCTGGGGGGACCGCCACACCGTCGACAGCCCGCCACCCGTGGTGATCGAGCATCGGGACTGCGGTGGCGAGCTGGACGACCGGAGGAACTGCACGCGCTGCGGCGCGCCGCTCGGTGCCGCCGACGTCCGCGGGCGGTTCAACCCGGCCGCGGTGCCGGTGAGCGGGCGAACCGGGTGAGCTTCCCCTTCCCGACCGAGGGAGGCGCGTGGCTCCAGGCCCTCGGGTTCGAGATCGAGGAGCTCACCGGCTCCCGCGTGTCCGGCCACATCGACGTCGGCCCGGAGCACCACACGCCCTTCGGGGCCGCCCACGGCGGGATGTACGCGACGATCGTCGAGTCGGCCGGCTCCCTCGGTGCCTGCGCTGCGGTCGTCGAGCGGGGGGAGCGGGCGGTCGGGGTCCACAACTCGACCGACTTCCTGCGGCCGGTGATCGAGGGCCGGGTCGACGTGGTCGCGACCCCGATCCTCCAGGGCCGAGTCCAGCAACTCTGGGAGGTGGAGTTCCGGCGCTCCGACGGCAAGGTCGTGGCGCTCGGTCGGCTGCGCCTCCAGAACCTCCCGATGCCGCCGGTCGGCTGACCGGGCGGTCAGGCCGGGTTCGACGCCGCGACCACCCGGGGTGGCCGGAGCGAGGACCGCCGCACGACCAGGTGCGGGTGCAGCTCCACCCGGCTCGGCGCACCGCTGTCGTCCCCGTTCATGCGGGCCATCAGCGCGCTCACGGCGGCGTCGGCCAGACGCCGGCGGGGCTGGTGGATGGTGGTGAGCGGCGGGTCGCACAGCTCCGCGAACACGATGTCGTCGAAGCCGGTCACCATCACGTGGTCGGGCACCGAGATCCCCTCCGCCCGCAGCTGGCCGATCACGCCGAGCGCGACGACGTCGGACGCGCAGACGATGGCGTCGGGCATCGAGCCCTCCGCCACGATCTTCTTGACCGCGTGGATGCCGAAGTTGGCCGTGAAGCGCCCGAGGATCGGCTCCTCGCTTTTGAGCGAGCGTTCCTCGGTGCCTTGCCAGAACGCCTGCAGGCGGCTGCGGCCGGCCGAGCTCGAGACGGTCGACGAGACAAATCGAACGCTCGTCGCGCCCAGCTCGACGAGGTGGTCGAGGACCAGGTTCACCCCCAGGACGTTGTCGATGCCGACGTAGTCGGCCTCCAGCCCCCGCGCCTCGTACTCGAGCTGCACGACCGGGATGGAGCGGTTGGCCCCGGCGAGCGCCTCGGTGCTGTCCTGGTCGTCGGTCGGCACCACGATCAGCCCGTCGACGCGGCGAGAGACGAGCGAGTGGATTCGGCGGGCCTCGTCCTGCCAGGAGCCCCGCGCGTCGGCGAGGACCAGGTCGAGGCCGACCCGCTGGAGGAACACGTCGACCGCCTCGACCAGCTCGGCGTAGAAGGGGTTGCGGAGCCACGGGACGGTCATCCCGACGCTGCCGGTGCTCTGGGCCCGCAGCGCCCGGGCGATCTTGTTCGGCTCGTAGGACAACCGCGCTGCTGCCTCTTCGACGGCCCGCTTGGCCGCCGCCGAGCACCGGCCCGAGCCGGTCAGCACCCGGGAGGCGGTGGAGATCGAGACCCCGGCGGCCTTGGCCACGTCGCGGAGCTGCACCGGCTTGCGGGCGTACCCGGTGGTCACGCCGGAATGTTTGTGGACGGCGCCTCCGGGTGCAAACGGCTTGCCGGGCGGGCGTCGGCTGAGGGGCCCGGCAAGGCCCGAATTCGGCCCGGCGTCGGACCGGGCTCCTGTGCGAGGGTGGCCGAATGGAACTCTCCGAAGCGATCCGCACCACCCGGGCCATGCGCCGGCTCGACCCCGACCGCCCCGTCTCGGACGAGGACCTGTGGACCATCCTCGGGGCCGCCGCCAAGGCGCCATCGGGCGGCAACCGCCAGGTGGCCCGCTGGCTGGTCGTCCGTGACCCCGAGAAGAAGGCCAAGATCGGCGCCCTGTACGGGGAGGCCTGGAGTTCGATCCGGGATGCGTACGCGGCCGGCCAGGACGCCCCTTCGGCGATCCTCACGTCGGCCGACCACCTGGCCGCCCACATGGGTGAGGCGCCGGCCATCCTGATCCCGTGCTCCCGGGGCGGCGACCCCGCGTCCATCTACCCGGGCTGCCAGAACCTGTTCCTCGCCGCCCGAGAGCTCGGGCTCGGCACGGCCCTGACCACGGTGCACCGGCTGAAGGAGCCGGAGGTGCGGGCGGTGCTCGACATCCCTGACGACGTGCAGACCTGGGCGATGATCCCGGTCGGCTACCCGCTCGGCCGGTGGGGCGAGGCGCAACGCCGCCCGGTCGAGGAGACGACCTACTGGGACCGGTTCGGGGAGAAGCGGGACCGGCGGTGATCCGGAGCGATCAGCGCCCGTCCGGACCGGCGGGGTGGAGTCCCTCGCCCCAGGAGTGGATCCGGTCCAGGTGCAGCCGGATGAGGCCGGTCTCGGCGTCGGCGGCGGTGTCGAGCGCCTCGGCCTGACCCCGGATCTCGATGCCGCGCGGCCGCCAAGGCGCGAGCACGTCGTCGACCACCAGGGCGGCGACCCCGGAGCGCCGGACGTGGCGGAACTTGGCCGTCGAGGACATGTTGAACCCGTCGATGTCGATCGTGCCGGTCGTCGCGTTGTACGTGTAGCCGACCGGCGCGATGTGCGGGCGGCCCTGTGCGTCGACCGTGGCCAACCGGCCCAGAGGCTGCGATTCGAGATAGGCGCGCTCAGCCGGACTCAGCGCTTCACTCATCGCGACCTTCCTCGATGGCCGTCACTGGGTCCTCGGCGCCGAGCGCATCGGCGAGCGCGCCAAAGTCATCGGCCACCACGTCGAAGTCCGGATCAGGCGGTGGTGCCCGAGGCGCGTCAGCGCCCCACTCGAGGGGCCGCGGCACGTAGGCGGTCCGGAGCCCGCACGCGCCGGCGGCTCGAAGGTCGAGCGGGTGCGCAGCGACCAACATCACCTCGGACGCCGGCAGGTCGAGCAGACCGGCCGCGCCCTCGTAGGTCCTCGGATCCGGCTTGTACGCCCCGAACAGCTCGGTGGAGATGACGCAGTCCCACCGCAGGCCGGCCCGCTTCGCCATCTCGGTCAACAGGGCGAAGCTGCCGTTGGACAGCGGCGCGAGCGTGTAGCGGCGGCGGAGCCGGTCGAGGCCTTCCGGGGCGTCCGGCCACGGGTCGAGCCGCCGCCACACCTTGGCCAGCCAATCGAGATCGTGGTCGTCGACCCTCAGCGCGTGGCGGTCCAGCAGCTCGACGAGCTTCTCCCGGAGGAGATCTTCGACGTCCGCGTAGGGACGGACGCCGGTGACGATCTCGCCGATCGGGGCGAGGTAGCCCTCGATGCGCCAGGCGTCGGCGAACCCGCCCCAGTCGGTGGCTCCGGTCGGCGCGGCGACGTGCTTGGCCGCGTCGATCACACCAGTTCGCCAGTCGACGACCGTTCCGAATACGTCGAAGACGAGGGCGCGCACGTGGGGGGTCGCCACGACCCGACTCTCCCATGGACCCGGCCACTCGGGCGCGACGTTGACACGGAGGTGGAAAGGTCGATGGAGGTCTTCGAAGGACCGGAGCAGGCTGGGCTGGGCGCGGCCGCGCCCTCTGCCTATGTCGGCGAAGCCCACGTCCAGGTCCTGCCGAGTCCCTTCGACGGGTTCGACGTCGGCTACGTCCAGCTGGAGCCGGGGTCGAGGTCGCGGCCGAGCGCCTCGGCATCCGGGCGCCTCGTCCAGGTGGTCAGCGGCGAGGGGGTGGTGGCGGGCCCCGACGAGCGGGTGGTGGTCGTCGCCGGCGACACCGCGGTCGTCCCGGCCGGCGAGTGGCACTGGCACGGTGCCCTCCCCCATGTGGCCGTGGTCCTGCTCATCGTCGACCGGCCCGAGGACGTGTCGTGGAACGTCGCCGAGCGGGACTGGATGATCGGCTACGCAGCGCCCCCGGCCGGCGGGGAGCGCGCGACCTAGCCTGAGCCGTATGGCGGGGCAGCACCGGTGACCGGGTCGGCGGTTGGCCCCGATGCCATCCGGGGCGAGGTCCGGACGTGGCTCGAGACCAACTTCGACCCCGAGCTACCCCTGGCCGAGTGGCGGGCCCGCCTCGCCGACTCGGGTTGGGGCGCGCCGGAGTGGCCCGCCCGGTGGCTCGGGAAGGGGCTCCCGAGCGAACTGGCCCGGGTCGCCGACGCCGAGCGACTTCGCTTCGGCGCGGTTGGGCCGCCGATCGGCTCGGCGATGAACCTGGCCGGCCCGACGCTGCTCGCTCACGGGTCTGACGAGCTCAAGGCACGGTTCCTGCGTCGGATCCTGACCGGCGAGGACCGCTGGTGCCAGCTGTTCTCGGAGCCGGGCAACGGGTCTGACCTGGCCGGGCTCACCACCCGGGCCGAGCGCGACGGCGACGAGTGGGTCGTGAACGGCCAGAAGGTGTGGACCACCGGGGCCCGGACCGCCGCGTTCGGGATGCTGGTCGCGAGGACCGACTGGGACGCGCCGAAGCACCGTGGCATCTCCTACTTCGTGCTGCCGATGGAGCAGGCGGGCGTGGAGGTCCGGCCACTGCGCCAGATGAACGGGCACGCCTCGTTCAACGAGGTCTTCTTCACCGACGCCCGGGTGCCGGCCGCCAACGTGGTCGGTGAGGTCAATGACGGGTGGGCGGCCGCGCTCACGACGCTCGCCCACGAACGCGGCCTGGGTGGGGCGCGGCTCGTGGCCACCGACGGCTGGCGCGACGGCCGCACCGCCCGGGAGGCTCGAGCGGAGGCCGCCGAGCACGCCCGCACCTACGCCTGGTATCCGCAGCGGGCCGGCCGGGCCGACCTCTTGGCCGAGGTGGCCACCGAGACGGGGGCCACCGCACCGCAGCGCCAGCAGGTCGCCGACGTCCTCGCCCGAGCCCGGGTGGCGGGGTGGAACGTGGAACGCAGCCGGGCGACCAGGGCGGCCGGACGGTCGCCGGGGCCCGAGGGCTCGGTGGCCAAGCTGGCTGGGAGTGACATCGCTCGACGTGCCGCGAAGGCCCACGGGTCGATGGCCGGCGCCCACGGGATGCTGGTGGGTCCCGACTCGCCTCGGGGCGGGGTGATCTCCGAGATCCTGATCTCGGTACCGGCCGGCTCGATCGCCGGCGGCACCGACGAGATCCAGCACAACATCGTCGGCGAGCGCGCGCTGGGGCTGCCTCGGGAGCCGTCGACCGACGCCAACGTGCCGTTCCGAGAGGTGCGGACGAACCCGTCGGGGCGATAGGGGCGCTCTCGACCCGGCCCCCGGGCCGCCGGTAGGGTCCGGCGGGCCGCCAATGGGGCGGTCACGCGAGAAGGGCGCCGTTCGATGAGTGACGTGTCCGTGGTGCTGGGCGACGACCAGGTCGCGACGGTCGAGATGCACCGGCCGCCCAACAACTTCTTCGACGTGGCTCTGGTCTCGGCCATCGCCGACGCCTACGAGGAGCTCCAGGCCGGCCCGTGCCGAGCGATCGTGCTGTGCGCCGAGGGCCGGCACTTCTGCGCCGGTGCCGACCTCACCAGCGGGACCGAGCGGACCGTCGGCGAGCTCTACGCCAACGCCCTTCGGCTGTTCGAGGCGGAGCTCCCGGTGGTCGCTGCGGTCGGCGGGGCCGCCATCGGGGGCGGCCTCGGGCTGGCCCTGTCGGCCGACTTCCGGGTCGCCAGCCCCGAGAGCCGGTTCGCCGCCAACTTCGCGCGGCTCGGCTTCCACCACGGGTTCGCGCTGACGGCGACCCTGCCCGACGTGGTCGGCCAGCAAACGGCCAACTGGTTGCTCTACACCGGTCGTCGCATCGGCGGCGAGGAGGCCAATGAGATGGGCCTGTGCGACCGCCTGGTCGGCGCCACCGACGAGATCCGGACCGGGGCCCATGCGATGGCGGCGGAGCTCGCGGCGGCGGCGCCGTTGTCGGTCCGGGCCATCCGGGCCACGATGCGGCAGGGCCTGGCCGAGCGGGTGCGCGCCGCCACCGAGCGGGAGAGCGCCGAACAGAACCGGCTCCGGACCACCCAGGACTTCCGCGAGGGGGTCATGGCCTCGAGCGAGCGGCGGGACCCCGTCTTCAGGGGATCATGAGCGGCGACGAGCGCCGGCGGGCCCGGTCCGGCTCCCCGTTCGAAGCGACCATCGGCTTCAGCCGGGCCATCCGGATCGGGAACCGCGTCGTCGTCTCCGGGACCGCACCGGTCTGGCCGGACGGCTCCTGCCCCGACGACCCCGGGGTGCAGGCCCGGAGGTGCCTCGAGATCATCACCGAAGCGCTCGCCGAGCTCGGCGCGGGCCCGGCCGACGTGGTTCGGACTCGGATGTTCCTGTGCTCGGCCGGGGACGCCGACGCGGTGGGCGCGGCGCACGCCGAGGTGTTCGGCCCGGCCGCCCCGGCCGCCACGATGGTCGTGGTGGCGGGGCTGCTCGACGCGCGTTGGCGCGTCGAGATCGAGGCCGAGGCCCAGGTCGGCGACTAGCTGGGGCGCCGCGGTCGGGTTGCCGCCCCGGCGGCGCGCCCGGCAGTCTGAGGGGTGTCGAGCGCGCCGAGGACTCCGTCCACCCGCGCGCCGGCCTCAACCGACTCCCGGAGCGGAAAGGGATCACCCATGAGCAGCGACAGGATCGAAGCGGGCACGATCTCGCTCACCTCGGCCAAGGGGGACGAGATCGAGGCGTATCACGCCCATCCCTCCGACGCGGCCGGCCACGGGAGCGTGGTGGTGATCCATCACATGCCTGGCTACGACTCGTCGACCAAGGAGATCGCTCGGCGCTTCGCCGCCCACGGCTACGGCGCCATCGTGCCCAACCTCTTCCATCGGTACGCGCCGGGCGCCAACTCCGGCGACGGTGCGGCGGCCGCCCGAGCAGTACCCGATCGCTCCGACCTTGCCGTTGGCCCCGGTCTGGGCCTTGAGGAAGGTCATCGCTCCCGAGACGT
>JBOGFV010000047.1:0-4029 GCA_050743525.1 Acidimicrobiales bacterium | reverse complement strand
GGTGATGGGCCCGAACGGCTCCGGGAAGAGCACCCTCGCCCACGCGCTGATGGGCCGCCCCGGCACGACGGTGACGGCGGGCTCCATCTCGATCGGTGCGACCGAGCTGGCCGGCGAGCCGAGCTGGCGCCGAGCGCGAGCCGGGCTCTACCTGGCCCTCCAGCACCCGATCGAGGTTCCGGGCGTGCGTCTCGAAGCGGTGATGGCGGACGCGTTGGAGGCGATGGGACACGATCGGGACGACGTGCTCGGGGCGCTGGCGGCGGAGGCCGACCGAATCGGCTTCGACCGGCGGTTCCTGGACCGTGCGCTCAACGTGGACCTGTCGGGAGGCGAGCGGAAGCGCAACGAGATCCTGCAGCTCGGCGTGGTTCGGCCCCGCTTCGCCGTCCTCGACGAGATCGACTCGGGCCTCGACGTCGACGCCCTGCGGGCGGTGGCGGCCCGGGTCGAGCAGGCGACCACCGAGTGGGGACTGGGCGTGCTCGCGGTGACCCACTTCCGCCGGCTGCTCGACGAGTTGGCCGCCGACCGCGTGCACGTCATGATCGGTGGCCGGATCGTGGCCGAGGGCGGGCCCGAGCTCGCCAACGAGCTCGACGCGTCGGGATACGGCGCCTACGGCCGCTGACGGTCGTTCGCGGGCCCGTCGGGGCGGCCTAAGAAAACTCTAAAGGTCGGCATGGTGCCCCGGAGCCTGCGAAGGGTCGGGGTACCGTAGAAACGTATGGCCAGCGGTCGTTCCTCTGGCTCGGGTTCGTCCAGGGGAGGTCGCTCTGGGAAGGACCCGCTCCGGCGCCTCGCCCAGCTGGGCGACGGCGCGGGCCGGTCGACGGGCTCGGGCGACGCTTCAAGGTCCTTGGCCAACGAAGGTGGCCTGAAGGCCCTCGGCGATCAGATCGGGGGCCGCCGGCCCCGTGGCAGCGCCACCGCTCCGAGCCGCACCAGCCCCGGTCGACACCGGCGGCGCCGGCCCCGCTGGAGCAGGAAGCGCCGGCTGCTGACCACCCTCGGCGTGTTCGTTCTTCTCCTGGCGCTGATCGCGGGGGGCGGCTACTTCTACCTGCAGTACGAGTGGGGGAAGGTCAAGAAGCTCGCGTGCTCGTCGTGCGTCGCTCCTCCTACCTCGATCGCGCCGTTCAACGTGCTCCTCATCGGATCGGACACCCGGGTCGGCGACACCGGCCAGGCGGCCAAGTCGTTCGGGACCCAGTCGACCAACGGTGGCCAGCACAGTGACACCATCAAGATCCTCCATGTCGACCCGAAGTCGGGAACGGCCCGGATCCTGTCGATCCCACGCGACACCTGGGTCAAGGTGACCGGCCTGCCGCAGAGCGAGGGACTGGACGGGCCCGAGAAGATCAATGCCGCGTTCAACGACACCAATTCGGCTGGCGGCCCCAACGTCCTCGCGCAGACCATCTCGGACACCTTCGGCATCCCCATCACCCACTTCGTGGTGGTCGACTTCCAGGGGCTCATCAATGCGGTCGGAGCGGTCGGCGGGATCAACATGCGGTTCAACTACCCGGTCCGGGACTGCAGCGAGTCTGGCTGCAGCATCGACAACTCCGGTCTCAAGGTCACGACCACCGGGTGCCAGACCTTGAACGGCAACCAGACCCTGGCGTTGGCCCGGTCCCGATTCTTCGAGTACGACGACCCGGCCCAGGGGGGGTGGAACACCGACCCGTCGAGCGACCTCGGCCGCATCCAGCGCCAGAACCTCATCATCGAAGCCCTGATCCAGAAGATCGAGTCGACCTACAACCCCATCACGCTCCACTCGTTCATCGACTCGGTCGTGAACGACATCAGCATCGACAGGGCGCTCGGGCCTGGCGAGCTGTTCAGCCTGGCCAACCGGTACCACGCTTTCTCGACGTCGCGGCTGCAGAGCTTCACGCTGCCGACCACGCCCGGCCAGAACTTCGGCGGTGACGTCGAGATCGTCCAGGAGCCCGAGGCCCAACAGATGCTCACCCAGTTCCTGGGGGGCGCTCCGAACGCGCCGACCACGCCCCCGCTCGACGTCAACAGCGACCCGATGCAAGTCAGCTCGACGTCCACCACCGCGGCGCCCTCGACCACGGCCATCTCAGGATCAACCGGTTCGGGGACCAGCGGGTCGAGCAGCACGCCGACCACCACCGCGACCACGACGATCCCGCCGTACGACCCGACCCCCTGCTGAGCGGCCGCCGGGCGACGCCGTGACCGGCCCCGGACTCAGGCCGGGGCGGCGGCCTCGTCGAGCCCCTGGGTGAGGGCGTTCCAGCTGAGGGTGGCGCACTTGATGCGCACCGGGAACCTGACCACGCCCTGCAGCGCGGCGAGCTCGCCCATGGAGGCCAGGTCGACCGGTTCGGGCTCGTCGGGGGAGTCCTCGGCCCCGGTGGTGCGATCGTCGTCGGACAGCGATGCCTCGTGCACGCTCATCATGGTCTTGAACACCTTGATGAGCTCGCGGACCTGGTCGAGGGGCTTCCCCTTCACCGCCGCCGACATGAGCGACCCAGAGGACTGGCTGATCGAGCAGCCCGACCCGGCGATCTTGATGTCCTTGAGCTGGCCGTCGCTCACGTCGAGGCTGAGGACGACCTCGTCGCCGCACAGAGGGTTGAAGCCCTCGACCCGGTGGGCCGGCGGCGAGGGGAGCTCACCCCGGTTTCGGGGCGAGCGGTAGTGGTCGAGGATGATCTCTCGGTAGAGCTCTTCGAGGTCGGGCATCAGACCTGCTCAGGGGCTCGAAGGGTCACCCAAACACTGTACCGACGTGGTTCAACCCCTCGATCAGGGTGTCGATGTCGGCCTCGTCGTTGTACAGGCCGATCGACGCCCGGGCCGTCGCGTTCACCCCGAGTCGGCGCATCAGCGGCTTGGCGCAGTGGTGGCCGGGCCGCACGCACACCCCGAACTGGTCGAGCACCTGGGCCACGTCGTGCGCGTGCACGTCCCGGTAGGCGAGCGACAGCACCCCGCCGCGGTCCCCGCCGGCCGGCGGCCCGAAGATCCGGCAGTCGCCGCCCAGCCGGTCGGCCAGCGCGTCGATGGCGTAGGCGGTGAGCAGCCGCTCGTGGGCGGTGATCCGCTCGATACCGACGCCGCTCAGGTAGTCGACCGCGGCGGCCAGCCCCACCGCTTCGGCGATGGGTGGGGTGCCGGCCTCGAAGCGCCACGGGGGCTCGGCCGGCCCGAACCGGTCCAGGGCGACGTCGAGGATCATCCCGCCGCCCCCCAGGAACGGGGGCATCCCCTCCAGCAGCTCCCGGCGGGCCCACAGCACGCCGATGCCGGTCGGCCCCTCCATCTTGTGGGCCGAGAAGGCCAGGAAGTCGGCCCCGAGGGTCTTCACATCGGTGACCAGGTGGGGCACGGACTGGGCGCCGTCGACCACCGCGACGGCACCGTGGCGGTGGGCCGCCTCGGCGATGGTCGGGATCGGGTTGATGGTGCCGAGCACGTTGGACATCGCGGTCACCGCAACCACCGCGGCCCCGTCAAGCGTCTTGTCCATGTCGCTCAGGTAGAGCCGGCCGTCCCCGTCGATCGGGAGGTACCGCAGCTCCAGGCCGAGCTGCTCGGCCAGGATCAGCCAGGGGACGATGTTGGCGTGGTGCTCCATCTCGGTCAGGACCACCACGTCGCCCTGCTTCAGGTTGGTGCGCCCCCAGCTGTTGGTGACCAGGTTGAGGGCCTCGGTCGCGTTCTTGGTGAAGACGACCTCCCGCTTGGGGTCGGGGGCACCGATGAACCGACCGACCTTGCGCCGGGCCCCCTCGTAGAGCTCGGTGGCGCCCTCGGCGGTCGCGTAGACGGCCCGATGCACGTTGGCGTGGGTCGTCTCGTAGTAATGGTCCATCGCCGCCATGACCGAGCGGGGCTGGAGGGACGAGGAAGCCGAGTCGAGGTAGACGATCGGCCGCTCGTGCACGGTCCGGGTGAGGAGCGGGAAGTCCTTGCGGATGACCTCGACGTCGAGCGGGTCGACCGCGCTCACGTCAGCGCCGCCACTCGTCGTAGCCG
>JBOGFV010000046.1:0-7487 GCA_050743525.1 Acidimicrobiales bacterium | reverse complement strand
CCCGCGAGCTCGGCGACCTCGAGCCCGTCGCCTTGGCGGCCCGCCTGTCCGAAAGGGCGCTGCTCGTCGTGCAGGGCTCCGAGGACGAGGCGGTGCCACCCGAGGCCGGCGTCGCGCTGGCCGAGGCCGCCGGGACGTCCGCCGAGCTCCGGATGGTGCTCGGCGCCGGGCATTGGCTGCGGGCCGACCCCCGGGCCACCGCGACCCTGATCGGCTGGCTCGAGCGTCAGGCTTGAGCCGACTCCAGGGCCCGGTCGATGGCGGCCCGGAGCGAGCGGGCCGCCGACTCGGGATCGTCTGACCCGGTGAGGAATCGCACCACCACGAAGTGGCGGGCCCCGGCCCCGGCCAAGGGCCCGACCGTCTCGGGCGTGACACCCCCGGTCACGAACACCGGCCACGGCGAGCGCGCCGCGGCCACGGTCAGGTAGTCGGGGCCGGTGCCGGGCCGGCCCGGCTTGGTCGGCGTCGGGACGACCGGCCCGGCCGACAGGTAGTCGACCGGCAGGGTCAGCGCCTCCTCGAGGTCTTCGGGGGAGTGGGTCGAGTGGCCGATGATCGCACCGGGCCCGAGCAGCCGGCGGGCCAGGGTGCAGGGCGCGTCATCCCGGCCGAGGTGCACCCCGTCGGCCCCCGCCTCGAGGGCGAGGTCGGGTCGGTCGTTGAGGATGAACGGCACGCCGTGGGCGGCGCACACCTCGCGCACGATCCGGGCCCGCCCGAGCAGCGGACGGGCCTCGAGGTCCTTGGCGCGCAGCTGCACGATGTCGACGCCGCCCCGGATGGTGGCCTCGACGAAGGCGGCGAGGTCGGGGCGGTCCGGAGTGCAGAGGTAGAGGCGGCGACCGGCGAGGTCCTTCACTGGGGCGCTTTGGCGGCCGCCTTCATCTCCTTCTTGTATTCGCGCACCTTGACCAGGCTGGCTTCGTCGACGATGTCGGCCACCGACCGGAACGAGCCCATCTCGCCGAAGGGGACAGAGGCCTCGGCCCAGCCGTCCGGGCGCACGCCGAACTGCTTGGCCAGCAGCGCGACGAAGATCCGGGCCTTCTGGTCCCCGAAGCCTGGCAACGCCTTCACCCGGGCCAGCAGCGCCTGGCCCGTTTCGACCCCCGTCCAGATGGTGGCGGCGTCGCCGCCGTAGTGCTCGGCGATCTCGGTGGAGAGCGCCTGGACCCGCTTGGCCATGGCGGCGGGGTAGCGGTGCAGCGAGGGCTTGGCCGCGAAGAGGGCGGTGAGCCGCTCGGGGTCCATTCGGGCCAGCGCCCCCGCGTCGAGCGGGCCGCCCAGGCGCCGGGCCAGCTCGCTCGGGCCCCGGAACGCCCACTCGAGCGGGACCTGCTGGTCGAGCACCATCCCGATGACCAGCGCGAGGGGGCTCTCGCTGAGCAGGCGGTCGGCTTCGGGTTCCTGGGCCAGGCAGAGCATGGGACCCACGAGAATATCGGCCCCGGCAGGACGATCTCAGGTCCCGAAGGGCTCGGCGGCGTCCGGGTCGATACCGAACCGGGTGATGGCGTCGTTGACCTCGTCCACGCTGGCCCGGCCGTCGCGGGCCAGGGAGGACAAGACCGCCACGACGACGTGGCCGGCGTCGACCTCGAAGTACCGCCGCAGAGCCGGACGGGCGTCGGAACGCCCGAACCCGTCGGTCCCGAGCGACACGAATGGCCGGCCGACCCAGCGGGCCACCTGGTCCGGGACCGCCCGCATGTAGTCGGTCACCGCGATGACGGGTCCGCCGTCGGTACCGAGGGCGGTCGTGACATACGGGTGGGCGGCCGGCTCGGCCGGATGGAGCCGGTTGCGGCGCTCTACGGCCAGCCCGTCCTGGCGCAGCGACGCCCATGACGTCACCGACCAGGTGTCGCACCCGACTCCCCAGTGCTCGGCCAGGAGCGCTCGGGCCTCGTCGGCCGCCTGCCACATCGGGCCCGAGAAGCAGATCGATGCCCGGCGCCCGAGCGACTCGTCCCGGGGCCGGAACCGATAGAGGCCGCGCAGCACCGCCGCCTTGATGGCGTCGCCGTCGGCCCCCTCCGGCAACGCCGGCATCGGGTAGGCCTCGTTGTAGAGGGTGATGTAGAAGAACCGGTCCTCGGGGTCGGGCCCGATGGTCTTGGCGACCGCCTCCTCGACCACGATGGCGAGCTCGTAGGCGAAGGCCGGGTCGTAGACGCGGGCGGCCGGGTTGGTCGAGGCGATCAGCGGCGAGTGGCCGTCGTCGTGCTGGAGCCCCTCGCCCTGCAGGGTGGTCCGGCCGGCCGTGCAGCCGGCCAGGATCCCGCGGCCGCGCATGTCGCCGAGCGCCCAGGCCAGGTCGCCGACCCGCTGGAACCCGAACATCGAATAGAAGAGGAAGACCGGCACCATCGGCCGGCCCCAGGTGGCGTAGGAGGTGGCCAGCGCGATGAAGCTCGACAACGCGCCGGCCTCGGTGATTCCCTCCTGGAGCAGCTGTCCCGACGTGCTCTCGGCGTAGCGGAGTGGCAAGTCGGCGTCGACGGGCGTGTAGCGCTGGCCCTCGGGCGCGTAGATCTTGGACTCGGCGATGATCGACTCGAGGCCGAAGGTCCGGGCTTCGTCGGCCACGATCGGGGCGATCATCGGGCCGACTGCGGAGTCCCGGACCAGGTTCCGCAGCAGGCGGGCGAACGCCATCGTGGTCGACACGGCCTGGCTGCCCGAACCGGCCAACAGGTCGGCGTACGCCTTCTGGTCGGGCAGCGCCGGGGCGGCCGGCCGGACCACCCGGGACGGCACCGGCCCGTTCAAGACCGAGCGCCGGGCCAGCAGGTACTGGTGGGCCTCGGAGCCCTCGGGGGGGCGGTAGTAGGGCGGGAGGTCGGCCTCGAGCAGCGCGTCGGGGATCTCCTCGGCCAGGTAAAGGCGGTCCCGCAGCGCCACGAGCTGGGCCTTGGTCATCTTCTTGATCTGGTGGGTGGTGTTGCGGGCTTCGATCTCGGGGCCGAGGGTCCAGCCCTTGATCGTCTTGGCCAGGATGACGGTCGGCGCCTCCTTCTGCTCGGTGGCCAGCTTGTAGGCGGCATAGAGCTTCCGGTAGTCGTGGCCGCCCCTCGGCAGGGTCCGGAGCTCGTCGTCGCTCAGGTGCTCGACGAGCCGCCGCAGTCGCGGGTCGGGCCCGAAGAAGTGCTCGCGGATGTAGGCGCCCGACTCGACTGCGTACTTCTGGAACTCGCCGTCGACCGTGGTGTTCATCCGGTCGAGCAGGACGCCGTCGACGTCCCGGGCCAACAGCTCGTCCCAGCGCGAGCCCCAGATGACCTTTATGACGTTCCAGCCAGCGCCCCGGAAGACGGCCTCGAGCTCCTGGATGACCTTCCCGTTGCCGCGTACCGGCCCGTCGAGGCGTTGCAGGTTGCAGTTGACGACGAACACGAGGTTGTCGAGGTGCTCGCGGCCGGCGACCCCCAGCGCGCCGATCGACTCGGGCTCGTCCATCTCGCCGTCGCCGACGAAGCACCAGACCCGGCTGTCGCTGGTGTCGACCAGCTCCCGCAGGTGCAGGTAGCGGTTGACGTGAGCCTGGTAGATGGCCGAGATCGGGCCCAGGCCCATCGACACCGTCGGGAACTCCCAGAAGTCGGGGAGCAGCCGCGGGTGAGGGTAGCTGGGCAGCCCGTGGCCGCCCACCTCGTGGCGGAAGTTGTCGAGCTGGTCCTCGCTCATCCGGCCCTCGACGTAGGCGCGGGCGTAGATGCCGGGGGAGGCATGGCCCTGGATGAACACCTGGTCGCCGGCGGCCCCGTTCGCCTTGCCGCGGAAGAAGTGGTTGAAGCCGACCTCGTAGAGCGATGCCGAGCTGGCGTAGGTGGAGAGGTGGCCGCCGATGCCTTCGGTGCGCGCGTTGGCCCGGGTGACCATGACCGCGGCGTTCCAGCGGATGAAGGCGCGGATGCGACGCTCCAGGTGCTCGTCGCCGGGGAACCAGGGCTCGTCGTCGGCCGGGATGGTGTTGACGTAGGGGGACGAGACGGTGGCCGGGAAGTCGACCTGGAGGCTGCGGGCCCGCTCCAGCAGCTTCATCAGCAGGTAGCGGCCCCGGGTCCGGCCGTGTGCCTCGACCACCGCGTCGAACGAGGCCAGCCACTCGTCGGTCTCCCCCGGATCGATGTCGGGGATCTGGTGGGATATGCCGTCGAAGAGCATGAGCCCATGTTCCCACCGCTGGCGCAGCCGGCCGACACCCCTTCCGGCTGAGAGCGGCTTAGCGGGCGCCCTCGATCATGGCAACGATCTCTTCGCGCCGGTACCCCTGAGCGCGGGCGAAGCGGACCAGCTCGTTGACGCGGGTCACGACCGCCCCTCGCTCGGCGGTGCCCGTGACCGTGATGCCCCGGCCCCGACGGAATTCGAGCAGGCCCTCGTCGCGGAGCACGCGTAGCGCTCGGAGCACGGTGTTCGCGTTCACGCCGAGGACGGTGGCGAGATCCTTGGCCAGCGGAAGTCGGCCACCCGGCTTGGCCTCGCCGTCGGCAATGGCCCGGCGGATGTCTGCCGCCACCTGCTCGTACAACGGCATGGGCTCGGACGGGTCGATACGAACGGGCTTCATTGTGCTAATAATAGTAGCTCTATTCCTTCAACTACGCCGACCGGAGGACGCGTGTCGGTCCTTGCTCCACCCAGGCGGCCACCCGCCGACGACGTCGAGGCACTGATCCGTGAAGCGCGTCGGCTGCGCCGTCGCCGTTGGGCGGTGGGCATGGCCATCGTCGCGGTGGCGACGAGCCTCTCAGTGGTTTTCGCCACCTCGTTCGGTGGTCGACCTCCGGTCACGCCGACCGCCAGCGCGCCTGTGCCGCAACCGGCGCCGAACGAACAGCCCGCGCGAGGCAGCGGTCCCACCGTGGACGCCGCCGCGTTCAAAAGCGCGGGAGACCTGGCGTTCATTTCCGGGGACCGCCTGTACGCGCTCGACGGTGCCGCATCGACGGTTCGGTTGCTCCCCGCGCTGGTCGGGTACGCGCCGGCGGACCCGGCGTACTCGAGCGACGGGCGCTGGCTCTCGTATCTTCAACAACCGCTGACGTCTCGGTATCCGCCGAAGTCACCAACCGAACTATGGATCGCGCGGGCGAACGGAAGGGATGCTCGTCAGGTTCGCGGCCCCAACGTCGACGAATTCGGCTGGATGGGGTGGAGCCCGGTGGGCGACCGACTGGCCGTTATCACCGATGTAGATGGTCGCCCTAATGGGTTGCGTGTGGTCTCGCCGACCGGTGCCGGTCGAGTCCTCTTCACGAACCCCTCTTCACCGCCCAACTGGGTGGAAGACGCCGTCTGGTCCCCCGAAGGGACAAGCATCGCCGTGACGTTCAACGAGGCAACCGAAGCGGTCATCCGTTCGTATCCCGTCGCCGGTGGCCCTCCAACGACGTGGCTCTCTCTCAGTAGGGCAACCTCGCTTCCCGGTACGGGAGACGAGGCAATCCCGGATCTCGCCGGATGGTGGGACGGGTGGGGTATCGGATTCTGGGTGTACAGCAACGGCGAAAGCCACAACAACGACAGCACGCCCCTCGAAGTTCTCAGCTCACCTGGTGCTCGGCCACGGCTCATTGGCCAGACGCTGTCCGATGGTATGACCGATGCGATTGCAGCAGGGAGAGGCGGGGCACTTGCGATCGTTTCAGGCGGCAGCGGCGGCCGGGTCTACGGGCAGGGCAAGGAGGTCGAGGTATGCGATCGGACAACGTTCCAGTGCGCGCCGATCGCCGGTGCAGATGTCTGGGTTGGCACTGTGCCTCCACTGTGTCCAGCCGGCTATCCCTGTGAGCCAGCGCCGAGCCCGGGCACCCAGGGTTCCGGCGTTTCGATCGATCCGGCCTGGTCGCCCTCTGGAAGCTTGATGGCCTATGTCAAAGCACCGGTGGCGCCGACCGTTGGATGGCCGCTCCTCGATTGGTTCGATGCGCACGCTCTGTATCTCATGAACGTAGCGACCGGCGTGTCGACCGAAGTAGGCCAAGTCAATGGGGCGTCGATGCCGACCTGGTCTCGCACCGGACGCGAGCTGTTGTACGCAAGCAAGGACGGGCTGTGGCTGTATTCAGTCTCCGGTGGGTCTCCGACCGAGATCGCCGATCCGCTCTTTCCCCCGATCGAATGGACGGGAATGGCCGGCTCGATCTCCTACTACGGCCAGATCGACTGGTCCGGCCAGTTCAGCTGGTGGTCGCCGAGACCGGGCTGACGAGGTCGCGAGAGTGCCTGGTACCTGCAGACCGAGGTAGTACACATTCTCAAATGACCGAGCACATCGTCGTCTACACCGATGGCTCGTGCCTCGGGAACCCCGGCCCCGGCGGTTGGGCCTGGGCGGTCCCCGGCGGCGACCACGACTCGGGCGGTGACGCCCGCACGACCAACCAGCGGATGGAGATCACGGCGGTGCTCGAGGCGCTGCGAACCCTCGACGGCGCCGACGGTGCCGGGCTTATGGTGGTCAGCGACTCGACTTACGTCGTGAAGTGCTTCCAGGACCGCTGGTGGGAGGGTTGGCTGCGTCGGGGCTGGAAGAACACGGCCGGTAAGCCGGTGGCCAACCGGGACCTGTGGGAGCCGCTCATGCACCAGGTGCTGGAGACTGGGCGCGAGATCGATTTCAGGTGGGTGAAGGGCCACAGTGGAGATCGCTGGAACAACTTTGTCGACGAGCTCGCGGTGGCTGCGGCCGTGGAGGCCCGAGCGGGTTTGTGACCGGCGCAGGAGTGGTGGCCCGTTGCGGCACCGCCCTACCATCGGCCCATGGAACTCACCAACAGCTCTGCCATCATCACCGGCGGCGCCTCCGGCCTCGGCGCCGCCACCGCCCGGGCCCTCTCCGAGCGCGGCGCTCGCGTGGTGGTGTTCGACCGCAACGAGGACGGAGCTAAGCAAGTCGCCGGAGAAGTCGGCGGGGACTACGCGGCCGGTGACGTCACCAACGGCGAGGATTGCCAGAAGGCCGTCGACCTGGCCGCCAACGCCGGCAACCTCCGGGTGGCGGTCAACTGCGCCGGCACTGGCTGGATCGGTCGGGTCATCAACAGAGACGGCACCCCCCACGACCCCGGCGCCTTCGAGTTCATCCTGCGCCTGAACGTGATCGGCACCTTCAACGTGATGACGAGGGCCGCTTCGGCGATCGCCCAGACCGAGCCGGGCGACGACGGCGAGCGCGGGGTGATCGTGAACACGGCCTCGGTGGCCGCCTTCGACGGTCAGATCGGCCAGCTCGCCTACTCGGCGTCCAAGGGCGCCGTGGTCGGCATGACCCTGCCGGCCGCCCGGGACCTGTCGGTGGTCGGGATCCGGGTGCTGACCATCGCTCCCGGCCTCTTCGACACCCCGCTGTTGGCCGGCCTGCCCGAGCCCCGGCGCACCGCCCTTGGCGAGTCGGTGCTGTTCCCGAAGGTCCTCGGTGATCCATCCCAGTTCGGCCAGCTGGTCTGCGACATCGTCGGCAACCGGTACCTCAATGG
>JBOGFV010000045.1:0-1969 GCA_050743525.1 Acidimicrobiales bacterium | reverse complement strand
GAAGGAAGGTGGACGGGCCAAGGAGGCCGAGCCGGGGATGTTGCCACCGCACGAGGGCCTCTGCGCCGACGATGGAACCGTCGGTGAGGGAGACCTGCGGTTGGTAGCACAAGAACAGCTCGTTGGCCACGATGGCCTGCCGCAGGTGGCCGAGCATGCCGGGCAGGTGCGCGTCGGCCGCTTCCATCTCGCTCTCGAACAGGGCGATGCCGATTCCGGTCCGCTTCGCCTCGTACATGGCCCGGTCGGCTCGTTGGACCAGCTGATCGGCTTCGACGCCGTGCAGCGCCGAGCAGCTCAAACCGATGCTCGCCTGCAACCAATAGGGCCGCCCACTCAGCACCATCGGCTCGTTGATGGCGGCGAGCACCCGGCGGGCGGCATTCATGGCCCCCTCGGGATCGCCGCCGGTCGAGAGCACCGCCGCGAACTCGTCGCCGCCCACACGGGCCACCACATCGGCGGACCGCAGGGTCTCGGCCAGGCGCCTGGCGATCTCGATCAACAGCTCGTCGCCCACCGCGTGGCCGAGGGTGTCGTTCACGTCCTTGAAACCCCCGAGGTCCAGCACCAGGACCGACAGGGGATTGCCCATCCGGGTCGCGATGGCGAGGCAGATCTGGAGGTGCTCGTAGAAGGCGGCCCGGTTGGCCAGGTCGGTCAAGTGGTCGTGGGTGGCCTGATAGGTCAGCGCCGCGGCGGCGTCCTCTCTCTCGGTGACGTCGTGCAGGTTGGCCACCAGGCTGCCGCGGCCCTCAACCCCGAGCGAGGTCAGGCTGACCTCGAAGACGCGCCATTCGCCGTCGCTGCGAACCAAGCGGGTCATGGCCTTGGTGGTCCTTCGCTCCTCGATGGTTCGGACGATGGCCTGCCGGAGTGGGGCCAGGTCGTCAGGATGCGCGATCACCGCCAGGTCGACCGGGGTCGACTGCTCCAGGGGATAGCCCAGGATCTCTTCGAAGGCCGGGCTGGCGAAGTGCACCATGCGATGCTCGTCGAAGACCACGATCGGGTCACCCGTCCGGTCGACCAGCGCACGCCACCAGGCTTCCTGCGCCGTGATCGCCCCGGTCAGGCGATCGGCCTCCTGGCGGGCGCGCTCGTGCTCGGCAGTCTCCCGACGCAGCTCCCAGGCCGGGAAGCTGGCCAGCGCGCAGCCGGCCACGACCATCACCATCCGCCACGCCAACATCGGGGCCGACGGGGCATCTCCGGACACCTCGCACGCGATGACGTAGGTCGCCATGCTCGCGGCCAAGAGGAGGGCCTGGCCTCCGAGCGGGTACCCGACGGCGAAGAAGATGGTGGTGAGAAGGAAGAGCACCCAGAACCACGAGCGCGCCCCACCCGTCGAGGCGACCGCCGCGCCCACCACCCCGATGTCGATCAACGACCAGAGGTAGAGGAACAGCTGCCCCGAGCGTCGTTGTCCCAGCACGCTCCACGGCATCGCCGAGGCCACGATCCCTGCCGCCCCGGCGATCCCGAGCGCGATCAGGATCGGGGCCCAGTCCACCGGGAGATGGGCCAGCGCGATGGTGCTGGGAACGGCCAGCATCATCGAGGCCGTCCCGGCCAGCGCGACGTACACGTAGTGCTGATACAGGGCGTGCGGCGCGCCCGGCCGTGGTCTCCCGCTCGATTCCGACATGCCCATCGCCTGGGTCCAATCTGGGGCGGGAGCGTGCTCCCGAGACAGAATTTACCGGCGCGGTTCGCTCAGGTCGGGGACCTCACCGAGGCCGAAGGGGGCCCTGTGCTGGAGTTCCGTCGCCACCACAGGAGCGTCCAAGGCCCGCCGGGGCGGGGCCGCACCGCGGCCGTCGCCCCACGGGATGCCGCTGACGAACGCCCAGCTGCGGCGGTGGATGGCCGAGAGGCCGTAGCCGCGCAGCGCCCGCTTGTGGACGCTCGAGGGGTAGCCCTTGTTCTCCTCGAATTGGTAGGCGGGATAGTGGGGCGACTCCTC
>JBOGFV010000044.1:0-3825 GCA_050743525.1 Acidimicrobiales bacterium | reverse complement strand
ACGCCGAGCTGCGCCCGTGGGACATCGAGGCGATGGGGACCACCCGGTACGACATCCGCCACTACCAGCCGGTGCTGTACGAGGCGCCGTCGTTCGAGGACATGGTCCGCGACCTCGGGGCCTTCTTCGACGGCTACTCGGACCGCCGGCACCGCGAGCGTCAGGACAGACGATGACCACGACCACCGCCGTCGGCACCGCCCCCGTCGAGGGCCCGGCCGTCCAGCTGCTCGGATGGGACTGCGTCGAGCTGTGGGTCGGGAACGCCCGGACCACCGCGGGGTTCCTCATGTCGGCCTACGGGTTCGAGTGCACCGCCTACGCCGGTCCCGAGACCGGGGTCCGGCACAAGGCCAGCTACGTGCTCGAGCAGGGCGACGTCCGGCTGGTCGTCTCGGCGGCGCTCGCCTCCGACTCGCCGATCGCCGAGCACGTCCGGACCCATGGCGACGGGGTCCACGACTTGGCCTGGCGGGTCGACGACGCCGCGGCCGCCTTCGACGCCGCCATCGGCCGGGGCGCCACCGCGGTCCGGCGGCCGTGGCAGGAGGCCGATGACGACGGGGTGTTGGTGCTCGCCCAGATCGCCGCCTACGGCGAAACCGTGCACACCTTCGTCGAGCGGGCCCACTACCGGGGGGCGCGGCTCGAGCCCGGCTACGCCGACGACAACCTGCCCGCCGCGCCGGTCGGGCCGGCGGTCGGCCTCCAGGCCATCGACCACGTCGTCGGCAACGTCGAGCTCGGCCGGCTCGACGACTGGGTGCGCTTCTACTCCGAGACCATGGGCTTCGAGCCGCTGCAGTCGTTCTCCAGAGACCAGATCTCGACCGAGTACTCGGCGCTCGCCTCGACGGTGGTGTGGGACGGCAAGCAGATCGTGATGCCGATCAACGAGCCCGCCATCGGCCGCCGCAAGAGCCAGATCCAAGAGTACCTCGACGCCTACGACGGCCCCGGCGTCCAGCACATCGCGCTGCGCACCGACGACATCGTGAGGACCGTCGACGCGCTGGGGGCCCGGGGCGTCCGGTTCATGCGGGTCCCCGAGACCTACTACGAAGAGGCCCGCCGCCGCCTGGCCGGGGTGTCGCTTCCGTGGGACGACCTCGAGCGGCTGAACGTGCTGGTCGACCGCGACGAGGGCGGCCACCTGCTCCAGATCTTCACCGAGACCCTGACCGACCGCCCGGCCCTGTTCTTCGAGATCATCGAGCGGCGCGGCGCCACCGGGTTCGGCGAAGGCAACTTCAAGGCCCTGTTCGAGGCGATCGAGCGCGACCAGGCCCGCCGGGGCAACCTTTAGGGGAGCGGCTCGTAGGGCGGCTCGGGCGCCCACGGGAACCACGCCGGCAGGTCCTCGGTCGGCCGGAGCGTCCAACGGGCCGGCCGCTTCTCGAGGAACGACGTGACCCCCTCGGCGGCGTCGGCCAGCCGGCCGGTGTCGCGGATGGCCCGCGAGTCGATCTGGTGGGCCACCATCGGGTGGGCGGCGCCCAGCATCTGCCAGATCAGCTGGCGGGTGATGACCGCCGAGACCGGCGCCACGTGGGCCGCGATCTCCTTGGCCAGCCCGACCGCCACCTCGAGCACCTGGTCGGCCGGATGGATGCTCCGGACCAGCCCGCCGGCCAGCGCCTCGTCGGCCCCGAACACCCGGCCGGTGAGGCACCACTCGAGCGCCTGGGGGGCGCCCACGATCCGGGGCAGGAACCAGCTGGCCGCGCCGTCGGGGACGATGCCGCGGGCCGCGAACACGAACCCGACCTTGGCTCCCTCGGCCAGCAGCCGGATGTCCATCGGCAGGGTCATCGACGCGCCCACCCCGACGGCCGGACCGTTCATCGCCGCGATGACCGGCTTCAAGGACCGGAAGATGCGCAGGCACAGGACCCCGCCGGTATCCCGGCTGTCGGGGCCGCTTCCGCCGCCGTGCACGAAGGTTTCGGCCCCCCGGGTGAGGTCGGCCCCGGCGCAGAAGGCGCGGCCGGCCCCGGTGACCACCACCGCCCGGACGTCGTCGTCGGCGTCCGAGGCGTCGAACGCCTCGATGATCTCGTCGCACATCCGCTGGGTGAACGCGTTGAGGCGATCGGGCCGGTTGAGGGTGATCGTCGCGATGCCGTCGGCGACGTCGTAGGTGATGGCGGTGGGCATGGGGACTCCGGACGTGCTCGAGCTCCCCGGCCCGGGTTGGGCCGGGCGGCCGAACCTAGCGGTCGACGGGTGCGGCGGCCCAGGGTGGGGGTTCCCGAGGGGCCCCATTCGCTCGCATCGGCCCTGGTCGCGGCGCCTCGAGTGGCCCGGTTCGGAGAGGCTCGCCCACTAACCTCGACATGGAGTGCTCTTCGTCGAGATCTTCCGCCTGATCCTGGTCCTGATCGGCGCCCTCGCCGGTTACGAGCTCGGGCACGCCTCGCACTCCTCGACGGGGCAGGTGGTCGGGCTCGTCCTCGGGGCGCTGGTCGCGTACGTCGCCGGAGGGATCCTGGGGCGCCTCCTGCGCCGGGGCAGCGACCGGGCCGCCGACCGGTTCGATCACATCCCGCCGGGCGAGCTGTTCGCCGGGACCCTGACCGGGATCGCGGGCTTCCTGCTCGGGGCGGCGCTGAGCGTGCCGCTGCTGGTGCTCGTCCACTCGCCGGTCGTGTGGCCGGCTGCCGCCGCCCTGGCTTGGGCGTTCACCTTCATCGGGTTCCAGGTCGGCATCACCAAGGGCCGCCAGGTCGTCGCAGCCGCCGGCCTGGGTCGGATCCTCGCCCCGCCGGCCGAGCCGCCGCCCGGCTACGCCATGCTGGTCGACAGCTCGGCGGCCATGACCCCGTTCCTGCTCGTCCTCGGCCGCTACGGCCTCCTGGTCGGCGGCCTGGTGGTGCCGCGGTTCGTCGTCGACCAGCTCCAGACCATGGCGGCCGGACCCGACCCGGTCACCTCGAGGCGAGCCCGGCGCGGGCTGGAGCGCCTCGACGTGCTCCGGGACCTCCGCGTGCCGGTGCACGTGGCCGAGAACGAGCTGCCCGAGGTCGACGACCTCACCGACCGCCTGGTCGAGGTGGCCCGGCGCCTGGGGCTGCGCCTGGTCACCTGCTCGGGCCAGGTCAAGGAGACGGCCAAGCGGCGCGGCGTGGCGGTCACCGACCTGCGCCCGCTGGCCAACGACCTCACGCCCGACCACATGCCGGGCGAGCAGCTGGTCCTCGACCTGATCAAGGAAGGCAACCAGCCCAGGCAGGCCGCCGGCTACCTCGCCGACGGCGACCTCGTGATCGTGAACGACGCGTCCCACCTGATCGGGCGGGAGAACGTCGTGATCGAGGTGCTGTCGACCCGGCGCACCAACCAGGGGCTCCTGGTGTTCGCCAAGCTGGCCGACCGGCCGTCCAACGCCGGGCCGATCAGCGGCGGGGTGCCCGGCGAGATCCTCCCCGACGACGGCCTCGCGCCCGAGCGCGACGGCGAGGAGATCAGCGTCGACTGAGGTCTCCCTCGGGGTCAGGCCTTCTTGACCGCCGCGACCAGCTTCTGGAGGCTGTCCTTGGCGTCCCCGAAGAGCATCGTCGTCTTGGGGTCGTAGAGGAGATCGTTGTCGATGCCGGCGAAGCCGGGGCGCATCGACCGCTTGAGGAACACGATGTTCTCGGCCTGGTCGGCGTTGATGATCGGCATGCCGTAGATGGGGCTCCCGGCGGTGTTGCGGGCGGCCGGGTTGACCGTGTCGTTGGCCCCCACCACCAGCGCGACGTCGGCGGTCGCCATCTCCGGGTTGGCCTCGTCCATCTCCTTCAGTTCGTCGTAGGGGACGTTGGCTTCGGCAAGCAGTACGTT
>JBOGFV010000043.1:0-4030 GCA_050743525.1 Acidimicrobiales bacterium | reverse complement strand
GCTGCCTGACGACCTCGCCGGCGAGCTCATCCACCGCGACGACATGGTGGTGCTGGGGGAGTAGCCCGGAACGGACCGGGTCAGCACGCGTCGTCGCCGGTCTCCAGGGCCTCCCAGAAGGAGACCTCGGGCGGCCCGCTGGCCCCGGCCGCCGCCATGGTCTCGGCGATCTGGGGCGTGGAGTCGAAGAACTTCTGGAACGACTCCCGGTCCGGCCAGGTGTCGACCACCAGGATCTCGTCGTCTCTCGCCCAGAACTTGTGGGAGATCAGACCGTGCTCCTTGGCCCGGGCCACGATCGTCCGGAGGACGTCGGGGTTGTCCTTCACGTGGGCCTCGAGCTTCTGGCCCGACGCCGTCACGCGAAGCGTCATCAGCACTGGCACGGGTTCACCCTCCTGTCGCCCACCGTCGGGGCATTCGATCCATGTTCGTCCCCGGGGCGGGGTCCGGATCACCGAACCGGACCGCGTTGGTCCGTGGTAGGCATCGCCGGGTGGACGCGACCCACTTCTCGCTGACCGAGGCGAACGGCATCGAGGTGTTCGGGACCCGCTGGGCGCCGGCCCGCCCGAAGGCGGCCGTGCAGATCGCCCACGGCTGGGCCGAGCACCGCCGCCGCTACCGGCGCCTGGCCGATGCGCTGTGCGCCGCCGGGTACGCGGTGTGGGCCGACGATCATCTTGGTCACGGCGAGACCGGGTCGGCCGGCCCCGGCCTCGGCGACCTGGGGCCGAAGGGCATGGAGTCGGTCACCGCGGCCGTCCTCCAAGTCACCGACCGCATCCGCCGTGACGAGGCCAGCCTGTCGCTGTGCCTGCTCGGCCACTCGTGGGGTTCGTTCCTGGCCCAGCGGATCGTCCGGGAGTGGGGCGACCGCTACGACGCGTTGGTCCTCACCGGGACGACCCGCCGGGAGCCCGGCGCCGAGCGCCGACCCCTCCTCGCCGAGGGCGGGAGCCGCTACGCGTGGCTGAGCAGGGACGCGGCCGAGGTCTCGGCGTACGAGGCTGACCCGTGGTGCGGGTTCGAGAACCTGACCGTCCGGCCCGAGGACCCACGGCGCGCCTATCTGGAGGAGGGGAGAGACACCGGCATCCCGCCGGGGCTGCCGGTGCTGGTCATGAACGGGACCGACGACCCGGTTGGCGGGGAGGAGGGGGGGGCCCGGCTGGTGGAGGCATACCGCGCCGCCGGGTTGTCCGACGTGACCCTGCGTGCCTATGCCGGCGCCCGACACGAGCTGTTCAACGAGACCAACCGCGACGAGGTCACCGGCGAGCTGATCGCCTGGCTGGACGACCACCTCGCCTAGCGCGGCGGGCCGTCCGGGTCGTCTCGAACCGGAACGGCCAATCCGGGGCCTTGAACGACCGGCCGTATACTGCGCCGATGGCCGCCGAGCTCGCGAGCTTGGGCGTCCGGGCCCGGGCCGCCGTGAAATCGATCTCCACGGCGTCCACCGCCGCGCGTGACCAGGCCCTGCTCACCGCGGCCGACCTCGTGGCCGCCCGGGCCCCCCAGCTGCTGGAGGCCAATGCCCGGGACCTGGCCCGGGCCCATGCCGAGGGGCTCACGCCGGCCGCCATCGACCGGCTCGCCCTCGACCACGGCCGGATCGAGTCGATGGCGGTCGGGCTGCGCCAGGTGGCCGCCCTGGCCGACCCGGTCGGCGAGGTGGTCGACGGCTCGGTCCGCCCCAACGGCCTGCGCATCCAGCGGGTCCGGGTGCCGCTCGGGGTGGTCGGCATCATCTACGAGAACCGGCCCAACGTCACGAGCGACGCGGCGGGGCTGTGCCTCAAGTCGGGCAACGTCGCCTTCCTCCGCGGCTCGTCTTCGGCCCTCGACTCGAACCGGGCCATCGTGGCGGTGCTCCGCGAAGCCCTCGACAAGGCCGGCCTGTCGGAGGACGGGGTCCTGCTGGTCGAGGACACCAGCCACGCGACGGCCGTCGAGTTCATGCGGCTGCGCGGGGTCGTCGACTGCCTCATCCCTCGGGGCGGTCGAGCGCTGATCGAGCAGCTGCTCGAGCACGCCACAGTCCCCTACGTGCTAGACGGCGACGGCAACTGCCACGTCTACGTGGACCGGGCCGCCGACCTCGACATGGCACTCGACATCGTGGTGAACGCCAAGACCCAGCGGCCCGGAGTCTGCAACGCCGCCGAGAGCCTGCTCGTGCACCGGGAGGTGGCCGAGCCCTTTCTTCCCGAGCTGGCTCGGGCGCTCGACGGTGTGGAGCTGCGCGGCGACGAGCGGGCCCGGGCGGTGTTGCCCGAGATCGCCGAGGCCACCGAGGAGGACTTCGCCACCGAGTTCCTGTCGCTGTGCTTGTCGGTTGCGGTCGTGGACGACCTCGACGCGGCCATCGCTCACATCGCCCGGTTCGGGTCGGGGCACTCCGAGGCGATCGTGACCTCCGACCTCGGGACGGCCGAGCGGTTCACCCGGGAGGTCGACGCAGCGGCGGTGATCGTGAACGCGTCGACTCGGTTCGTCGACGGGGGCGAGCTCGGCCTCGGCGCGGAGGTGGGGATCTCAACACAGAAGCTGCACGCCCGCGGCCCGATGGGACTTCGTGAGCTCACGTGTGCCAAGTGGGTGGTGTGGGGAGAGGGACAGACACGACGATGACCAGTGACCAATTGGGGCTCGGCGACATCGGGCCGGCCCGTTTCGACTCGGTGCCGGCGGTGCGCGAGGGCCTGGCCGACGTCGGCTACCTGGCCGACGAGGGCATCGCCGGCGTGGTGTACCTGGCCGACCGGCTGGCCAAGCCGGTGCTGGTCGAGGGCCCGGCCGGGACCGGCAAGACCCAGCTGGCCAAGTCGGTGGCCGAGGTGACCGGCAGCCGGCTGATCCGGCTCCAGTGCTACGAGGGGTTGGACGAGTCCAAGGCCCTCTACGAGTGGAACTACCGCAAGCAGCTGCTTCGGATCCAGGCCGGCCAGCTCGTCTCAGAGGGCGTGCCGGGCGAGGGCGACGACCACCACGCGCCGACCTGGCACGAGCTCGAGGAGGACATCTTCTCGGAGGACTTCCTCCTCACCCGCCCGCTCCTCGAGGCCATCCGGGCCGACGAGCCGGTGGTGCTCCTGATCGACGAGGTCGACCGGGTCGAGCTCGAGACCGAGGCGCTCCTGCTCGAGATCCTCTCGGAGTATCAAGTCTCGATCCCCGAGCTCGGGACGGTGAAGGCGACCCAGCTGCCGATGGTCTTCCTCACCTCCAACACCACCCGGGAACTGTCCGAGGCGCTCAAGCGCCGCTGCCTGTACCTGCACATCAACTATCCCGACATCGACCGCGAGCGCGCCATCGTCCGGCACCGGGTCCCCGGGATCACCGACGAGCTGGCCGACCAGGTGGCCCGGATCGTCCGGTCATTGCGCACGATCGACCTGCGCAAGCTGCCCAGCGTCTCAGAGACGCTGGACTGGGCCCGCACGCTCGTGGTGCTCGGCATCACCTCGATCGACGCGGCGGCGGCCAAGGACAGCCTGCACATCCTGCTCAAGTACCAGACCGACATCGAGAAGGCGGCCAAGGAGCTCCTCTCGATCAGCGACTCCTGACCCACCGGTGCTGAACCTCCTCTCGGGGTTCGTCGAGGAGCTGCGCCGCGGCGGGCTCCCGGTGTCGCTCACCGAGCACCTCGACGCCGCGGAGGCGGTCCACCACATCCCGATCGAGGACCGCGAAGCCCTCAAGTACGCGCTGGGGGCGACCCTCGTGAAGTCGTCGAGCCACTGGCACGCGTTCGAGACCGTCTTCGACATCTACTTCGCGCGGGGTCTCGGCTCCGGCGAGGACGGCGACGGCGGGCTCGGGCCGCTGCCCGAGGGCGACGAGGCCGACCAGCGGATGCGGGGCAACCAGCGCGGCCAGCAGGGCGGCGGCGGGTCCATGGACCAGATGACCCCAGAGGAGCTGGCCGCGATGCTCTACGAGGCGCTGCTCAACGGGGACCAGTCGCTCATGCGCCTGGTGGCCCGCCAGGCGGTCACCCGGTTCGCCGGCATCGAGC
>JBOGFV010000042.1:0-3690 GCA_050743525.1 Acidimicrobiales bacterium | reverse complement strand
GATCTGGGCCAGGCTCGCCATGACGAGGACGTCAGCGGCCACGATCGCCCAGCCGCCCATCCAGCCGCTCTTGGGGCCGAACGCCCGGGTGGTCCAGGTGAAGGTGGTGCCGCAATCGGGGTCGGCCCGGTTCAGCTCCTTGTAGGCGAAGGAGATCAGCAGCATCGGCACGAAGGCGAGGATCGTCACGATCGGGGCCCGGACGCCGATCAGGACGACCACGAACCCGATGGTCGCGGCGAGGCTATAGGCGGGTGCGGTGGAGGCCACGCCGACCACGGTGCTCGAGATGAGCCCCAGCGCTCCCTGCTTCAGGCCCTTGTCGGCCTGCGGCGCGATGGGCGCCTCCGTGGTCACCTGCGTTGTCGAGCTCACGGGCTCCCCTCCCTGTCCGTTACGCCGCCGTTGCTAGGCGTCGATGTTGCTCATCACATGCTTGAGGCGGGTGTAGTCGTCGAACCCGTAGACCGAGAGATCCTTGCCGTACCCGGAGTGCTTGAACCCCCCGTGGGGCATCTCCGCCACCAGCGGGATGTGGGTGTTGATCCACACGCACCCGAAATCGAGGTCGCGGGCCATCCGCATGGCCCGGCCGTGATCCTTGGTCCAGACGCTGGAGGCCAGCCCGTATTGGACCCCGTTGGCCCACTCGAGCGCCTGGGCCTCATCGTCGAAGCGCTGCACCGTGATGACGGGACCGAAGATTTCGTCCTGGATCATCTCGTCGTCCTGCCGCAGCCCGGCCACCACGGTGGGGGCGAAGCAGTAGCCGCGGTCGCCCACCCGCTCTCCCCCGGTCGCGACCGACGCATGGGAGGGGGTGCGCTCCAGGAACCCGCTGACCCGGGCCAATTGCTGCTCGTTGTTGAGCGGGCCGTAGTCGGCGCCCTCCTGCGGGTACGGCCCTACGGTCGTGCCGGAGGCCTGCTCGACCAGCGCGTCGACCAAGTCCGAGTAGACCCCGGGGCCAGCCAGGACCCGGGTCGCGGCCGTGCAGTCCTGGCCGGCGTTGAAGTAGGCCGCCCCGGCCACACCCTGCGCAGTCGAGCCGAGGTCAGCGTCGTCGAAGACGATGACCGGTGCTTTGCCACCGAGCTCGAGATGGACGCGCTTGAGGTCGGCGGCGGCGGCGATGGCCACCTCCATTCCGGCCCGCACGCTTCCGGTGATCGAGACCATGGCGGGAACGGCGCTGGCCACGAGGGCCCGCCCGGTGTCGCGGTCGCCGCACACCACGTTGAAGACGCCGGGCGGGAAGTGCTCGGCCAGGATCTCAGCCAGGAGCAGCGTGCTCATCGGCGTCGTGTCGGAAGGCTTGAGCACCATGGTGTTGCCGGCCGCCAGCGCCGGCGCCCACTTCCAGACCGCCATCATCATCGGGTAATTCCACGGCGTCACGGCGGCACAGACCCCAACCGGCTCGCGCCGGACGTAGGAGGTGTGCCCCTGCATGTACTCGGCGGCCGCGCGTCCCTCGAGCAGCCGGGCCGCGCCGGCGAAGAACCTGATCTGGTCGACCATCGGAGGGATCTCCTCGGACATGGTCAGCCCGAACGGCTTCCCGGTGTTCTCGCACTCGACCCGGACCAGCTCGTCCGCTCGGACCTCGATCGCGTCGGCGGTCTTCAGCAATGCCAGAGAACGCTCCGAGGGAGTCGAACGGCGCCACGATGAGAAGGCGTCGCGGGCCACCGAGAGGGCCCGCTCGACGTCATCGGCAGCCGAGACGGGAGCGGCCGCAATCGTCTCGCCGGTGCTCGGGTCGACGATGGGCGCCGTCGCACGGCTGGCCGTGTCGACGGGCTCGCCGCCCACGAAGTTCCGCAGCTCCGCCAGCTCCCCACCCCCGGTCGGTCCGGCCGGCCCGTGGCCGACTGGACACCCAATATCGCAGATGACGCCTGATTCCACAAAGGTATTTCGGCGCGTTTGGCCGTGTCTCCAAGGATCTCCGTCGTTGGGGCGGGATAGAGTGGAGGAATCCGTCACCAGGATGAGGACAGGGAGCTGCGATGGAGACGGCGAGCGAGATGGACACCGATCGGGCGGGGCGGCTCGTTTCCGACCAGGACGTCCTCGCCGAGCAGGCTTGGGCCGTGGCGGCCGAGGCCGGGCTGCTCGACGACGCCAACCGGTCCATCATCGAGTCCCTCCAGCGGGACGGCCGGCGGGCCTACTCCCAGATCGCCACCGAGATCGGGCTTTCCGAGGCGGCCGTCCGTCGGCGGGTCCAGGCCCTCCGGGCCTCCGGGGTCATCCAGATCGTCGCGGTGACCGACCCACTGCAGCTCGGCTTCCGGCGCCAGGCGATGATCGGCGTCAGCGTCGAAGGAGATGTCAGGGCCGTGGCGGCCAAGCTCGTTCCCCTGCCCGAGGTCGATTACGTCGTCATGTGCGCCGGGTCGTTCGACCTTCTGGTCGAGGTCGTCTGCGAGGACGACGAGCGGCTGCTGCACATCCTGAACGACTCGATCCGCTCGATCCCGGGCGTCCGATCGACCGAAACCTTCATGTATCTCAAATTGGCCAAGCAGACCTACACCTGGGGGACCAGATGACCGACATCGGACCGAGCAACGCGGGCGACAGCACCCTGAGCGAGCGAGCGCAGCGACACCTGTGGATGCACTTCACCCGACTGGGGGACTACGACGACAAGCATGAAGTCCCGATCATGGTGCGCGGTGAGGGGGCCTACGTCTGGGACCAGCACGGCAAGCGCTACCTGGACGGCCTGGCCGGCCTGTTCACCAGCCAAATCGGACACGGGCGGACCGAACTGGGGGAGGCGGCGGCGAAACAGGCGTCCGAGCTCGCCTACTTCCCGCTCTGGACCTACGCGCACCCCCGGGCCGTCGAGCTGGCCGAGCGCATCGCGTCGCTCACACCCGGCGATCTCAACCGAGTGTTCTTCACCTCGGGCGGCTCCGAGGCCGTCGAGTCAGCGTGGAAGCTGGCCCGCCAGTACTTCCGGCTGATGGGCCAACCCAGCCGGAGCAAGGTGATCAGCCGGGACATCGCCTATCACGGCACCTCCATGGGCGCCCTCTCGATCACCGGGATCCCGGCCCTGAAGACCCCATTCGAGCCGTTGGTGCCCGGGACGGTGAAGGTGCCCAACACCAACTTCTACCGGGCCACTGAACACGGAGACGACCTCGAGGCGTTCGGGCGGTGGGCCGCCGACGAGATCGAGCGGGCCATCCTGCGAGAGGGGGCCGACACCGTCGCGGCCGTTTACCTCGAGCCGGTGCAGAACGCCGGCGGCTGCTTCCCTCCGCCCCCCGGCTACTTCCAGCGGGTCCGCGAGATCTGCGACCGCCACGGGGTGCTGCTCGTCTCCGACGAGGTGATCTGCGCCTTCGGCCGCCTCGGCGAGTACTTCGGTTGCCAGCGGTACGGCTACCAGCCCGACATCATCACCGTCGCCAAGGGCCTGACCAGCGGCTACTCGCCGCTCGGCGCCATGATTGCCAGCGAGAAGCTGGTCGAGCCGTTCTTGAAGCCCGGCACCAGCTTCTCGCACGGCCTCACCTTCGCCGGCCATCCGGTGAGCTGCGCGGTGGCCCTCGCCAACCTCGACATCTTCGAGCGCGAGGACATCCTCGGCCACGTGCGCAAGACGAGGGACTACTTCCGATCGTCGCTCGAGTCGCTCTACGAGCTGCCGATCGTCGGCGACGTCCGGGG
>JBOGFV010000041.1:0-3147 GCA_050743525.1 Acidimicrobiales bacterium | reverse complement strand
CGTTCGCGGTTCACGTAGGTCCCATTGAGTGAGCCGTCATCTCGGATCACGATCGAGCCGTCGCTCTTCCGCTCGAGTTCGGCATGGCGGCGAGACACGGTGATGTCGTCGAGGAAGATCTCGGACTCGGGGTGCCTCCCGGCCCTGGTCACGGACTTCTCGAGTTGGTAGCGGGCGCCGACGTTGGGACCCCGCTTCACCACCAGGACCCCCTGGCCCTTCGGGACCTCGACCAGGGTGACGGTCGATTCTTCATCGGGCGACTCGCCGTGCTCGTCGACGGGCTGGAGGGTGATCGTCGTCTCCGACGCGTCATTGGCGAGGGCCGCACCACACGATGAGCAGAAATTCATGCCGGAGGGATTCCGGTGCCCACAGTTGTGGCAGAACATCCCCATGAGGGTAGTCGTTTCCCCGATCGGGTTCCCTGGGCGATTTGGCGCGTCGGGGCGGCCGAGAGGCCTGGTGAGCAGGTCTGTCACGTCTCGGTGAGCCGCCGGTAGGCGGCCGCGTCCAGCAGGGCCTCGAGGGTGCCGGGGTCCGAGACCTCGATCTCGCAGATCCATCCCTCGCCGTAGGGGTCCTCGTTGATCCGCTCGGGGGACTCGGAGAGCGCCGCGTTGACCTCGACCACCCGTCCGGTCACCGGCGCGTAGATCTCCGAGACCGACTTGGTCGACTCGACCTCGCCCAACAGCGCGCCCACCGAAAGCTCCTGGCCCACGCCCGGCAGCTCGACGAAGACCACGTCGCCGAGCGCGTCCTGCGCGTAGTCGGTGATGCCGACCCGGACCCGCTCCCCCTCCGGCCTGGCCCACTCGTGGTCGCTCGAGTAGCGCAGGTCTTCCGGGACGATCACGGCGAGCGACCCTACCGGAACCGGCCCCCCCGGATCACGGCCGCTCAGGCCAGCAGGTCCCCGATCAGCGCCGCGTAGCTCTCGGCCCGGGCCGTGGCCCCCTCCTCGGTCGGGGCCTCGGCCCAGATGTGGGTGACCGGCTCCTCGGGGTCGGGCAGCACGAGGGCCCAGCCGCCGGCCTCCAGGACCTTGACCCCGTCCACCAGCACCGTCTCGCGGTCGGCGGTCCGCTCGACCAGGTTCCGCATGACCAGGCCCTTCGACTCCCACGGGGTCGGCACCGTGGCGTGGGTCACGTGCACCGGCGGCAGCGAGCGGACCAGCTTGGAGAGTGGCTCGCCGCTGGCCACCAGCATCTCGACCAGCATCACGAGGGTGGCGGCGGCGTCGTAGGCGGGGAGAAAGCGCGGCCAGATGAACCCGCCCGATTGGTTGGCCGCGAAGGCGACGCCGGGGCGGGCGGCCAGCTCCATGAGATGGGACGAGGTGAGCTTGGCGTAGGTGACCGTGGCACCGGCCTCCTCGCAGATCGCCGTCGCGGCGTTGGGGGCCGCGACCGGCAGCACCACCCGCGCGTCCTTCTCGTTGCTGGTCACCAGGTGCAGGAGCACGAGCAACGACTGGTCGCCCGAGAGGACGGTGCCCTCGTCGTCGACGATGGTGAGGTGCTCGCCGTCGGGGTCGACCACCGCGCCGAGCTGGGAGCCCGAGGCCCGCACCAGCTCGGCCACCCGTTGGGCGTTGGCCACCGGGTCGACCGAGATCATCCCGGCCGTCTGGGCGAACGGGTTCACCATCAGGATGTCGGCGTCGATCTTGGCCAGCACGTTGGGCATGACGAAGCTGGCCGACCCGTAGGAGAGGTCGAGGACCAGCTTGAACCCCGAGGCCTTCTCGTCGGTGACCTGGATGGAGGCGACCAGGTCGGCCGTGTACTGCTCGACGGCCCGGGCCGGGAAGTCGATGTCGCCGATCTCGGGGGCCAGCACCCGCCGGAAGTCCTCCCGGTGGTACATCCGCTCGATCTTGCGCTGGGCGTTCTCGTCGATGTCGAGCCCCTCGGCGTCGAAGAAGCGGATCACCACCGACTGGGGGTCGTCCTCGGCCAGCCGGACCGTCACCCCGCCCCGGCTGGAGGTGTTGCGGATGTGGTGGCGCATCACCGGGACGGTGGCCACCTCGAGGTCGCCCACGTTGACGCCGGCCGAGTTGCAGCCGACCATGATCGCCCGCTTGAGCATCCGGGCGGTCCGGCTGGTGTCCCGGGAGGCCGTGATCGAAGCGCCCCGGCCGAGGGTGGAGACCCAGGCCATGGCCAGCCGGGTGGCCAGCTCCGGGTTGATGTCGACGTTGGCGATGCCGCGCACCCCGTCCCGACCGAAGAGCGACCGGGACCCGGTCGATTCCCAGACGATCGAGGAGTTCACCAGCGCCCCGGCCTCGACGGTCTTGAACGGGTAGACCTTCACGCCCGCCCGGACCTCGGCGCCCGCGCCAATCTGGCAGTTCTCGCCCAGGACGGCCCCGGGCTCGCACCGGGAGGCCCGTCGCAGGTCGCAGGCCCGGGCCACCACGGCGCCCTCGACCCGGGCGCCGGCCCCGAGGTAGCAGTTGTCGCCGATGGTCGAGTGGCGCACCTCGGCCGCGTCGGCCACCCGGACGTTGTCGCCGAGCGTCGTGTACTGCCCGATGACGGCGCCGGGGCCGACCGAGCAGTTGTCGCCGATCAGGGCGGGCCCCTCGACCAGCGCGCCCGGGTCGAGGGTGGAGCCCTTGCCCAGCCACACGCCGGGGCGGAGCGGGAACCCGTCGACCTCGACCCGGACCTTCTGGTCGAGGATGTCGTTGTGGGCCCGCAGGTACGCCTCGGTGGTGCCCACGTCCTCCCAGTACCCCTCGGACACGCACCCATAGATGGGCTTCCCGGCGGCCAGGACGGCCGGGAAGACATCGCCGGAGAAGTCCGACGCCCCCTCGGCCGGGATGAAGTCGAAGATCTCCGGCTCCAGCACGTAGATGCCGGTGTTGATGGTGTCGCTGAACACCTGGCCCCAGGTCGGCTTCTCGAGGAACCGCTCGATGGAGCCGTCCTCGCGGGTGATGACGATGCCGAACTCGAGCGGGTCCGACACCGAGTGCAGCGCCAGGGTGGCCAACGCGCCCTTCTCCTCGTGGAGGCGGACCACCCCGCTCAGGTCCACGTCGGTGAGCACGTCCCCAGAGATCACCAGGAACCGCTCGTCGAGCTCGTCGCGGGCGTTGAGCACCGAGCCGGCCGTGCCGAGGGG